>NZ_JAJDKB010000031.1:0-32278 GCF_020589955.1 Faecalibacillus sp. TM498 | reverse complement strand
TCTTGAATTCCTACTGCTTTTTTACTATCACTATATTTTAATGCTGGATACCAAAGTCAGGAATTATAGCATTATAATATTATAATTACCATACTATTATTATAAAGGTATTATTGACAATATAGTAATATAAGATATAATAAAATTAAGGTAGACGTCAACCTAAACTAATGAAAGGAATATTAAATTATGAAAAAAAATAAAATTAAATTATTTGTAACATTAAGTTTCGCATTACTTATGGCATTTGGAAATGTAAACTCTGTATCCGCTGCTAAATCAGCAACAAAATCAACACCCTATGGTACATTAAAAGGATTTATATCTCCTTATAATAGTGGATCATCTAAATTGTGTGAAGGTGGTACCACTATTGGTCAAAATGTTAAATCTATCAAAATAAAAATAGAAGCTAAAAAAACTAGCACTGGTGCTAATATTGGTTCTACTCAAAACCAACATGCAAATAGTTCTGGTGTTGGAGATACATTAGAATGTTGGGGATATACTGGAACTAAAGTTACATTTTATGGAACACATGATGCTATTCATACAACTGGATATCATGTTTATACATCTACACAATATTAAATTAATATAAATATAATTTTTGATAATAACTATTAAATTATCAGAAATGATATTTTCTATAATGAGGTTAACTATGAAAAAAATAATAACCATTTTTTTAGTCATATTACTATGTGGTTGTCAAACCACAAATAATCATAAAGTAAAAACAGTTAAGAAAACTCAAGATTACCAACAATTATCAAAATATGAAATCATTGATTTTAAAATCATAGATCATAATTTAATATTCGTTTATAAAAAAAATAATCAAACATATGTTTATGATTATTCTATAGAAAAAAATAAAGAATTATTAAACACAATGATTTTTGATGGGCCTGTTAATAAAGCTAAAATACATGTTCTTCAAGATATATATGCTATTCAACTAACAGACAATTTATTCTTATTTAAAAATCATAAACTTAAAAATCATATTGATTTAAATAATTTTTTTGATGAATTTGAATATGATAGTTTAGCTGTTTCATCATCTGGTCAATTTATTTCATGTGTAAAAATGAATTATGATACAGAAAGTGTTTTATTATTAGATAGAGATACTCGCTTAGTTAGCACTGTTCTTACTTTAGATGATACACCTAGAAAATTAAATGCTATATGGGAATTAGCTTTCACAAATGATAAAACCCTTATTTATACTGGTGGAACATATTTAAAACAAGGTCAACAAACTTCTGGATGTTATGGGGTAATAGATATAAATCATCAAACTTATAGTTTATATAATAGTCCCCAAGTTACTTTAAGTTCTTTTAAAGATAAAAGTATTATTCATAATCAAGATGAAGGTTATGGTGCTAATAAGGATAAGATTGCTGTTTATTATGATGATGGTTTTAATGATTTAGGACTTAATTATGAAAATTCTGTAAATTGTTATTTAAGTAATGGAAAGATTATTATTACAGAAAAAGGAAGTGTTGATGATTGGAAACCTTATATTATTTTCAATAATGTAAAATATGATTTTAATGAGCTAGATAATATTTTATTTGCTGAATATGTTGATCATCAATTATTTATTATAGGTAAACAAGATGAGAAAACTACTTTTATAAGAAGAGAGGTAACAGAATGAAAAAAATAATACTCAGTATGTTTTGTATATTTTTACTTGTTGGATGTAGTACCAAACAAGAAAATATAACAATCAAAAAGAATAACAATCAAGAAACAGTTGATTTAAAAGTAGGTTTTGGATTGCATCATATTGAAGATGGTTATAGTTTTGATGGTAAAGATGTAGATATTAATTATGATTATGAAGTTGTAGGTAGAGATGCAAATTTTGGTTTAATGATATTTATTAATGGTATTCCTCAAATGATTAAGCATGAAGATAAAGAAAGTTTAGTCTACACATTTAAAGGAAAAAAAGACACTAATAAAACTGAGCATGTTTCTATTATGCCTAATACTGGTAGTAAAGGTGATCATCTTTATATGCATGCTTTTTTAATAGCTGATTATGAAATTGTTGATTCTCTTAAACAACTTACTAATAAACAACATATGATGGCTTGTGGTACTACTTTTATTGATATTCATCAAGATACTGCTAATAATTCTATAGATTTAAATAATAATTATGATTTAATTGATTATACATCTGATTTATTAAAACATGATGAAGAAGGTTATTTTGATAATAATTTACTTATTCAATTTCCTAATAATCTAGAAGGAAATTTTAAGAAAAATAAACCTATTACTATAAAAATGAGTGGTATTTCTGATAATTATATTCTTTGGATATTAGAAGACTTAAAACCTGTATCTAGTTACCATATAGAACTTCCTAAAAATAAAAGTGCAGTATTAAGCTATAAACCAGGAAATAAAACAAAAAATGTAAAAGCTATTGCTATTCCTCTTTCAAGTAATCTTCCAGAAGAAAGTACTTCATTGGTGGTAAAGTAATGAATATTTATATAAATGATTTATCAAAGTATTATAAAAACAAAAAAGCATTAGATCATATTACTTTACATTTATCATCTGGAATCTATGGATTAATTGGTCCTAATGGAGCAGGAAAAACTACTTTTTTAAGTATTTTATGTGGACTTATTAAAAATGATAGTGGAACAATTGAAATTGATGAAGTTAAGTTTTTAAGTGATGATTTTTATCATGTCTTTGGATATGTTCCTCAATCTCCTGCTTTATATGTAGATCTTACTTGTAATGAATTTCTTGAATATATTTGTGCACTTAAATCAATTGATAAAAACCAAATAGATCATACTTTAAGATTAGTTAATTTATATGATCAAAAATATATTAAGATTAAAAAATTATCTGGAGGAATGAAGCAACGTTTATCTATTGCTCAGGCAATCATAAATGATCCTCAAATTTTATTATTAGATGAACCTACAACAGGTTTAGACCCTATTGAAAGATTAAGACTTAAAAATCTCTTAAGAAATCTTTCAAAAAATAAAATTATTATTATTTCTACTCATATTATTCAAGATATGGATCATCTAGCTAAATCTCTTATATTCTTTAAAAACGGACAATTATTAGATTTTAAAAGTCCACAAGAATTAATATTATCATTAAAACAATTCTTTTATGAAACGATTGTTTCAAAAAAAGATCTACAAAAATATATAGAAACATATCATGTTTCTTCTATTGTACCTATTAACGATGATTATAAAATTAAGTTTTTTTCTCATAAAGATGAATTATTTCCACATTGTAAAGAAATAAATTTAGAAGATATTTATCTTTATTATTATGGTGATGTTTATGATAAAAGGTGAATTATATAAGTTATTACGTTCTAAATCAGTTAAAGTCCTATTTATTCTTTTACTTATCTTAAACAGTTTACAAATCATATATGTCAATTATCAAAATATATATGGAGATATTAATACAGGAAAAAGAAGAATATTAAAAATAATTGAAGGCCCTATTTCTCAACAAAAATATGATTGGCTTGTTAATTATCATAATACGATGTTAGAACAAGTAAATAATGGAAACTATAATACCAAAAACAAGTCTAAAAATACTTTTTCAGGTTATGTTTTCGGTGATGAACAGATAAGTAATAATTTATTAGAAGATTATGAATATACAATCAATTATCATTCTTCAATTAAAAATAAAATCACTATTCTAGATGAAAATATTAAAAAAACTCAAAATAGTAAATGGAAAAAAGAAAATATAATGCTTAAAAAAAGATTAAAAGATAGAAATCTTAGCTACTACTATGATTATACCTTAATCAATAATTTTATGAATCAAGATTTTCAATATCTATTATCCCTGATATTTTGTATTATCTTAGTAATCAAATTATTCATCTATGAAAAACAAAAACAAACAGATTTATATTTTTATATTTCTAGAAAACAAATAAAAAAAATATTTATATCAAAGATATTAATGATCTTGTTATTTACGTTTCTTTCTTCTTTATTATTGTTAATAGAAAGTTATCTTATTTATTATTTTTTAGGAATGAAAAATGGTTTATTTCAACCACTTTATGCATTATCTCATTTTATGTATGAACCCTATAATATTTCTATATTCTTTTATATTGTTTGTAATTATTTTTTTCGTTTAGTTGGGTGTTTATCTTTCTCTTATTTATTTTTATTTCTTTGTCATTTTTTAAACAAGGAATATAAAGGATTTTTTATTGCTATATTGATTATTTATATTTCAATTCAGTTATATAACAACAATCTATTAAGTATTATTAGTTTTTCATCTTTAAATGATTCTATCTATAATCAAAGGATTTTTATGAGTTCCTTATTATTTTCATTTATCATTTTAAATTTAAATTTTTTTACCTATTTTCTATTTAAGAGGAGATATTATGTATCAATTAATTAAATTATATTTTCGTTTATTTTTTAAAAATAATAAAGGTTTACTCATTATTCTTATTTTACTTTTTACATCTTTCTCAACTTTATATATAAATCTACATCATACAAAAATAAACCGTGATACTACTACACAAATTTATGATCAATATATAGATAAATACTCTGGTATTCCAAATAATTCAAAAGAAAAACAAATTCTAAAAGAATTAGATTCTTATGAGAATAATGAAGATATTTTAAAAGAATATCAAAATCATCAAATTAATCAAAAAGAATATCTAAAAAAACAAAGAAAAAATAATTCTAATATTTTAAAAAAAGATGCATTAAATTCTTTCTACTTATATTATTTAAAAATTAAAAATACTCAACATAAGGAAATAGTTAATACAAGGTATACTGATTGTTTAAATTTTAACAATCTAGATTTTATTATCATTCTCTTTCTTTTCTTTCTTATTTATAGTATCTATTTAAAAGAAATAGATGATCATATATGGATTTATGAAAAAACAACATCTAATGGTATTAAGAATGCTAAAAAGAGTAAAATATTTGTATTTAGTTGTATATGGGGATTATTTTTAATTTTAATGACTATTGGTAAAATACTTATTTTTAAACATTTTTCTAGATTAGATTTTTCAATAATTAATATTCCTTGGTGTTCAAAAAATTGTCCAAATATTTCATTAATAACATTTATATGCTTTTGTACATTTCTTTACTATATAGCGAGTTATCTTTTATGTAGTCTAAGTATTTTACTAAAAAAATTTATTCATTCTAATATCTTTATTTTGCTTGTACTTTTTATTTTCGTCTATATTCCTTTAGCTTTCTTAGGAAATAGTATACATATTCTTTATTTTCCTTTTATTAGTTTTCTTGTTCCTGGTCGCTATTTTGCAGGTTATGGTGAAAAAATGTTAGGCATAGATTTTCATATAGTAATTATTGAATTGATTATTATCTTTATATTCTTTCTTCTTTCTTTTTTTAAAGGAAAAAGAAAGAACTTGATTTTTCTTTCTTTATTAATATTAATAACTGGTTGTTCAAGTAATCAAAATAATTCATCTAGTTTTCAATACAATAGTTATCATGAACTTAATTTTGCGGAAAATAAAGAATATTATTATTTTTCTAATAAGATAATAGATAAAAATGATTGGAAAGAGTATTCTTTAGTAAGAAATCTTTATGAATCTAGTAATAATTTAATTAATGTATTTCCTCAAAAAGATGGTTTTTTTTATACTATTGACGATGATGAAAGTGAATATTTATATCTCTTTAATAATGATTTTCAAGATGTTAAATTAAAAAAGTTATCTTCTTTACAAAAGAATTTTATGAATATAGAACAACAACATATCCCTATTTCAGATAAGAATATATTAGGTATTATTGGTAACAGGAATAGATATTATATTATTTATAGTGACAAAATAACTAATCAAAATAATAAAGTTGTTTATAAAGGAAAATTAACAAACCATTATTCTATTTATCATCAATATCTTTATTGTCTACAAGATGATTATACAATCATTAAAATATCTCTAGATACATTTAAAAAAGAAAAATTAGATACTCCATTATGTGATTATTTCTATATAAAAAATAATCATCTCTATTTACACAATATTCAAGATGATAAGTTATATTGTGATAATCAAATTCTATTTAATGAACAAATTGAAAATAGTGATATATATAAAGATAAACTATATTACACCCAAAATGATGGTTTATTTATGTATGATTTTACTTATAAAGAAAGTACTTTATTAACAAAAGAAAAAGTATATTCATTAAAAATATCAATAGATGGAAAATATTTATCTTATATAACAGATAGCACTAAAAAAAATAAAGAAATTAAAATAATCATTAAAGATTTAAAAAAGAATAAAATAGTATATGTTAGAGATGCATAAAAGTCATGGATAAACCATGACTTTTTAAATAATATAGTCTGTATCTCCTCGATATCTTGCTAGAAACTGTTGTGTCCTTGGCATTTGAGGATGATCAAATATTTGTTTAGCTGTGCCACTTTCAACAATTTGTCCTTGATCCATAAAAATCACTTTATCTGATATTTGATGTGCAAAAGACATTTCATGTGTAACAATAATCATTGTAATGTTTTCATCAGCGACGCTTTTAATAACTTTTAATACTTCTTGTACAAGTTCTGGATCTAAAGCACTTGTTGGTTCATCAAAGAGAATAACTTGTGGATTTAACGCTAATGCTCTAGCAATAGCCACACGTTGTTGTTGTCCTCCTGATAGTTGAGTTGGATAACGACCTTCTTTATCTGATAAACCAACTTTTTTGAGTTGTTCTCTAGCAATGACAAGTGCTTTTTCTTTTGTCATTTTTTTTACAACCGTTAAAGGTATTGTAATATTTTCAATAATTGTTTTATTTGCAAATAAATTGTATTCTTGGAAAACCATAGCTGTGACTTTTCTTAAAGCAAGCTCTTCTTTAGTTATATGAGTAGCATCATATCCAACTTCACCTATTTTTACTTTTCCTTTTTCAGGAACTTCTAAAAGGTTTAAACATCTAAGTAAAGTTGATTTTCCTGATCCTGAAGGTCCAATAATTGAAACAGTTTCTCCTTTTTCTATTGAAAAAGAGATTCCTTTTAAAACTTCTTGTTGTTTAAATGTTTTATGTAAATCTTTTACTTCAATCATGGTTACACCTCACTTATTTGTAGACGTCTTTCAATAAAATGTTGTACATACGTTAAAATTGTACTAAATGCTAAATAGATAATAGCAACTTCAATATAAAGAACTAATGGTTCATATGTATTGGCAACAATACGTTGAGCTGCCATAAACATTTCAGCAACTGTAATATTAGCAGCAAGTGATGTATCTTTTACTAAAGCAATTAAAGAGTTGAATAATGGTGGAATCGCAATCTTTAAAGCTTGTGGTAAAATAATATGATACATACTTTGGAAGTATGTCATACCTACCGAATAGCAGGCTTCTAATTGTCTTTTATCAACAGATAAAATAGCTCCTCTTACCGTTTCACTACTATAAGCTCCTACATTTAAAGAAAAAGTTATAATGGCTGCAGGAAATGCTTCTAAGACAATGCCTACACTTGGTAATCCATAATAGATAATAAAGAGTTGTACAAGTAATGGTGTTCCTCTAAAAATCCATATATAAAATTGAATAATTTGTGATAATACTTTTATTTTTTTAACTCTTATTAAGGCTGTCACAATAGCTATTAATAATCCAATAGCAAAAGAAATCAAGGTAATAGGTATTGTATAAACAAGACCTGGTATCAGTAATTTAGTAAATGAACTCGTAATTATTTCGATAACTCTTGAACTCATTTATGTGATACATCCGTTTTAAAATATTTATTACTAATTTCAGCTAATTTACCTGATTTCTTTAATGATTTTAATGCTTTATCAACATTCTTCTTTAAATCATCTTGTCCTTTATTAAAGATAAATGCTTGTTCACTCACTTCTTTACCTTGTGCTGCAATTTTTAAATCAGTACCTGGTTTTTTATTCACTAAATCATAATAAGCTAAAGTATCATTAACAGTACCATCAACACGTCCTTGTTCTACTAAGCTTACATTTTCATTCCAATCATTTGTCGCAACAATTTCACCTTTATATTTTTCTACAATTTTTGAAAAGTTACTACTTCCTGTTTGTGAAAATTTACGTCCTTTGATATCACTCATTTTAGTGATTTCTGTATTATCTTTTTTAGTGATAATTGCTGGATAAGAATATGTATGTGGAATTGAAAAATCATATTTTTTCTTTCTTTCAGCTGTAATAGCCACTTGGTTAGTTACTAAATCATATTTATCTGAATCAAGTCCTGCAATTAAACTATCCCATTTAACTTCTACAAATTTAACTTTGACCCCTAATTCTTTAGCAAGTGCTCTTGATACTTCAACATCATAACCTACTAAATTATCATTATCATCATGATAAGAGAAAGGAGCAAATGTTCCTTCTGTTCCAATCACGATTTCTTTCTTTTCTTTAATTTTATCCCATGTATTTTCTTGTTTAGATGATGCACATCCTGTTGTTACAGTTGCTAGTAAGGTAAGTGCAAGTAATCGAATCCCTAATTTTTTCATTGTTTTTCCCCTTTTATAATAGATGATATTCATGTTCCCATTTACTGTTTACAAAATAATCAGCTGCTTTTTTAGCTGCTTCTAAATCCATAAATGTGTAATTTCCACATTCTTCTTCCTTAGCTCCAGGAATTTCTTGATCCCATGAAGCAATTTGTGTGTAAACATCTTTAACGACTTCTTTAATCACTTCTAAGTCTAAATCTCTTACAATTAAATAAAAGCCTGTCATACAGCCCATTGGTCCAAAATAAATCACTTGATCTTTATATTTTCCATTTCTAAGTAATGTTGCTCCAATATGTTCAATTGTATGTGCTGCTTCTGGTTTTAAAGCTGGCTCAACATTTGGTTGTGTCATACGAATATCATATGTAATCAAATTCCCATCAATTCTTGATACATAGACTCCTTTTGTAAGTTTACGATGATCAACACTAAAACTTGTAATTCTTTCCATTTTTTATTCCCCCAATTTTATTTTGTACCAATTTATTTATTTCATATAGAATTAGTATGATATAAGAATATAACATTCCCTTATAAGTGTCAAGAAAAAAAGGGCTCATGCCCTTAGACTGTAAGTACATAGGTTTGATCATTGATGATCGTTGTTTGTAAATCTATCCCATATATCTTTTTTATAACTTCTTGATTCATAATATCTTTTGCTTTTCCTTCAACAATAATTTGACCTTGTTTCATACCAATGATATGATCTGAATATTGAATTGCTTGATTAATATCATGTAAAACCATAATAATCGTTATTTTATATTTTTGATTGATTTCTTTGAGTAATCTTAGTAATTCTAATTGATATCTAATATCTAAATAGGTTGTTGGTTCATCCAATAAAAGATAAGGTGTTTTTTGTGCTAAAGCCATAGCAATCCAAACACGTTGTTGTTGTCCACCTGATAAGCTTTTTAATGTTCTGTTTTTGTATTCTTTTAAGTTGGTTACTTCTAAAGCCCAATCTATGATTTCATAATCTTCTTGGGATAATTTTTGTGAATAATGGAGGTAAGGTAATCTTCCATAGCCTACAATTGTTTTTACGTCTTGATCACCATTAATTTGATTTTTTTGGTGAACAACAGCAACCTTTTGTGCAAATTCTTTTATTTTATAATTTTGTATATCTTGTTGATTAATTTCTATAAAGCCTGTTTGTGGTTTATAGATACGACTTAATAACATAAGTAAAGTCGATTTACCACTACCATTCGATCCAATAATTGTCGTTATTTGATTTTCTTTAAATTCTATATTTAAATTTTCTATAAAAGGGTTTTGATGATAACTAAATGATAGATTTTTAACTTTCATGCACTGAACTCCTTTTTAATAAGATAATAAATAATGGACCACCAATAATAGCCATTAAAATAGCAGGTGTTATTTCATAAGGAGCAATAATGACTCGCCCTAGGGTATCAGCTATTAAAAGAACAAGAGCTCCCAATAAGCCACTTGTCGGTATTAAATAACTATGCTTATTACCTACAAATAAACGTGCAAGATGAGGAACAAGTAAACCTACAAAACTTAACACACCTGCGATTGCTACTGAAACACTACATAAAATAACTGCTAATAAAGAAATAATAAATCGATAAAGATTAACATTTATTCCTAAAGATAATAATGTACGATCTTCTAATCCTAATAAATCACAAGCTTTTGTTAAAAATGATAAAATCACTAAAATTGGTAAAATATAAACCATCAATAATTGAACATCATTCCAGGTATATAAAATAACAGAACCTACCGATGATGAAATAGATGAAGAAATACTTTCAATAAATGAAATGATTGCTGTTATCGTATAATGAATAGCCACACCGACAAGAATAATTCTTGTCGTCTTTAAACCTGATTTCCAAGATAAACTATAAATCAATATAAATGTTATTAATCCTCCTAAACATGTTAACAATGGTTTGATGGTATATAAATCAGGTAAAAAGATACCTACTAATAAACTAACTAATTGTGCTCCTGCACTGATTCCAATAATACCTGGATCTGCTAAAGGATTCTTTAGTACTACTTGAAATAATAAACCTGCTAAAGCAAGTGCACATCCTACAAGCATAGTAACAATGACACGAGGAAAACGTATTTGATAGATACTTGCAACATCTTTGTTATATTCTACAAAGAGTCCTTTTAATAATTGAATAAATGAGATTTTGATCGTTCCTGTATTAATTGCTATAAAGAATGAAATACATAATAAGATAAATAAAGATAATATAAACAATAAGGAATGCTTTTTAATTGTTTTCATATAAAATTCCTTCTAATGTTTCTAATCCTTTTTGATAATTAAAATTAGCACTCATTCCAAAATATTCATTATTTAAATCATATACTTTATTATTCTTAACAGCATCAAATTGTTGCCAAGTTTGATTATTCGAAAACTCTTGTTGAAAATACTCCATAACTTGTTTTGGCATGGCATGAGATGTTCTTAAAATAATATCAGGATTTTGTTTTAACATATCTTCTACACTGACATTAACAAAATCTTTTCCTTCTCCATCACCATAAATATTTGTTCCACCTGCTAATCTTACTAAATCTCCAACATAACTTGATTCAGTTGCTACAACATAACTTCCTCCTGGAAGTCCCATTAAGATTAAAACACGTGGACTCACATTATTTTGATATTTTTCTCTAAAAGAAATCATATAGTCAACATACTCATCAACAAGCTTTTTAGCTTGTTTTTCTTTATTAAATAATTTTCCTAATTCTTCAATACTCTTATACATTCCCGATAAGTTTTTAAGATTTAAAAAACTTGAACTGATTTTGATTTTTTCATATTTACTTGAAAGATCACTTTCTAATGAATTAGGACTTAAAATTAAATCAGGTTTCAATATAGATATTTTTTCCATATCTGGTGTCATTGCATTACCAATCTTTGTTGTTTTTTGATATTTTTTAGGAACTGTATAACTATCACTTTGAGGAATTCCTACAACTTGTTTAGCTGGTATATTTAATTGATCTAAAATTTCTGTAACAGCAATAGAAGTAGCAGCAACTGTAATTTCTTGATCACTTGTTACTTCTTGATTTTGATTGACACATCCTGTTAATAAAGATATTAAACAGATAAATACTAAACTACTTTTTAATTTTTTTAACATAGAATATTCCTCCTAAAATAAATACGATACATATTCCTACAATAAGTAATGTATTATCTTTTTTGGTTGTACTTTCCTTCGTTGTTTGTTTTAAATTTTTAACTGTTAGTTTTAATTTTTTATCGACTTTTCCTTTTGAATTAATAATGTGATTACTTAATCCTGTCGCATTTTCCATAAGTGATTCTTTTGTAATTGTTCCTACTATTGCTTGTTGGATTTCAGTATTTTCTGGTGTTTGTGTTTCCTCAGTTGTTTCTTCTTGAGTTGTTTGATTTGTTGTTGATTTAGATGTATTTGTTTGTGTATTTTGACTTGTTGAGGTTTCTGTATTTTGAGGGATCATTTGACTGTTATAAATTCCTGTTCCTGTTATTGCCGAGGAAATATTAGGTTTAATAAAAAACTGTACATCTCTTCCCATTGGATTTACATACATAATAGGACTTATATAAAGTTCCAAAGAACTGACTTGTAATCTATACTGATTAACAGTATCTCCATTAGCACTACTACTTCCAGTTTTAGTTGCTGAAACTGAACTCATTGATCCACTTGATGTCATCACTTTAAATCGTACATTGCTGACATTAGAAGCTAACCCTAAACCAACAGTGATATAATACTTTCCATTAATTTGTTCAACCAATAATTGACTTTCGACAATATTACTTACCATACTTTCACCTAAAGCAATATTTTCTCCTCCGTCTTCTGTTTTACCGGTAAGAGGATTGGTATAACTTGTAGAACGACTAACAAGATATGCCCCATCATTTAAAGCACTAACTGGTGAAATAAACATGAATAGCATCATTAAAATGATATTTATTTGTAATATTTTTTTCATAGTTCCTCCATAAAAACATGAGGCATTTTTATGCCTCATGTTTCTTTCTTGAAATAAATCCAATCATTGTTATAGAAATAATAAATAATGTCATGAATAACTGAATAGATGTTTGATCACCTGTTTTAACTGATTGATTTTCATTTATTTGATTCTCTTTATTTGCTGTTTGATCTTTATTTGTATTTTCTTGTTGATCATCTTTTTTAGTATTTAGTTCTAATTCTGTTTTATCTGAAACATATGTTAAAGTAGTATAATCAATTTTTAATCTTGCTGCTAAATCTATATTTCCCATCATAGCAACATGTGGATTCATCATTACATTGATATATTCATTTTCATGAGGTAATTCAAAGGCCCATAATGTTGGATTCCCTTGTGCATCTTTTTCAATGATTGTAGCACCATGATTTTTATAATCTTCTTGTTCACTTCCAATATAGAATTCTTGTAAACTTGCTTTAATACTTCCAAATGACATTTCTTTTGTTGAAAGATACATTGTTGCTTTTCCATCTTTAACAATAATTTTTGCTTTTGAATTGATAGCAGAAGCTGCCATTGATTCTTTATCACTTGTAGCATTCCATAAAGCAACATCTACACTATATGTTCCATCTTTTGTAAAACGAGAAGTATTTTCTTCATCTTTTTTATCTTCATCATCTTTTGGTGTTTCTGGTGTAGGATCAACTTTTGTTAGACCATCTAATTTTAATTGTAATCTTGCAATAGCACCTCTTGAGCTTCCACCATAATAAAACTTAACATTTGTAAGTTCTTTATTTTCATCTAATTTGAATTGTACTTTTTTTGGATGTCCATCTTCTTCCTCAATAACAGTTGCTTCTTTATATGTTCCATCTTTTAATTGATATTCCATTTTATCAACAGAAGCAGTTTGTCCATATATTGTCATTTCTTTTAATTTTAAAGTAACAACAACTTCATTGTTTTGAACAGTGATTTGTGCTGATTCAACAGCTTGTGCTGCCATTGATTGATCATCACTATTTTCTTTTAAAACATTTACAGGAACGTCATATGTACCATCTTCTAAAACATATTCTTTTTGTAATTCTTTTGCATTATCTAAATCTAATGTTAAAGTTACATTTGTTGGATAATCCTTTCCTTGTCCCATAAAATAATTCATAAAATCAACTGTAATTGATAAAACTGTTGAATTATTTTCATCTAATTGAGGTAATTCAAAAGAAATTTTTTCTGGTACTTCTACTTCTAATGTTTCTCCACCCATTCCTTGTGTAGACTTTTCTACTTTTGTTGAAAGAGTTGTTCCATTAGCAATTGTTAAAACATTTGCATAATATTCTGATCCCATGTTAATAATCATATTTTGTAACATAGCAACTGCTTGCATTTTTCCATCTTTATCTACCGTTACTTCTAATGTATCACCAAAGGCACCAGCAAAGGCTTTTTGTACTGCTGGAAGTGGTGCAGCACTTTTTAAATTTTCAACAGGAATTTGATATGTCCCTGCTTTTGATAAATCAATATTTAATGCGTCGACTGCATTTAATGATGTCAGTTGTAATCCTAAAGCCATCATTAAAGCAAGTGTTATCTTTAATAATTTTTTCATTTTTTCCTCCTATAAAGTTAGTCTTTGCTAACCAAAAGGAGTTTAACATGCCTCTTTTATTTTTCAACGTCTAATTTTGTTTCATATCTGTAACAAAATGAGTATTTTTAGTCTTATTATCATGATTTTATCTCAATTTATAAATGTTTTACACGTGAAACAAAAAAGCCTTCCATCAAAGGAAGACTTTTATTTTTTATATTATTTTTCGAAATCAAATTCTTGGAAAACATCACTTACTGGTAAATTATTTTCAATACTTTCAATTGTTTTAGCAAGTAATGATGCTACTGAAACAACTTTTAATTTATCGAAATGTTTTTCTTTAGGTAAAATAATTGTATCTGTAACAACGACTTCTTTAGCTGAACAGTTTTTCAATCTTTCAACAGCTGGTCCTGAGAATACTGGGTGTGTACAAGCAACGAAAACATTTTTTGCACCTTTTTCAAGTAACATATCAATACCTGCTACAATAGTTCCACCTGTATCGATCATATCATCAATCATGACACAGTTTTTACCTTCAACATCACCTAAAACACCCATGATTTCAGCAACGTTAGGTTTTGGTCTTCTTTTATCGATGATAGCTACTGGACAATCTAAAGCAACTGCCATTTTACGAGCACGAGTTGCTCCACCATGGTCTGGAGAAACAACACAAATATCATCTAAGTTTTTATTTTTGAAATAATTACAGATTAATGGTAATGCTTGCATATCATCTACAGGAATATTGAAGAATCCTTGAATTTGTGCAGCATGTAAATCAATTGTTACAACACGATTAACACCAGCAGTTGTTAATAAATCAGCAACTAATTTAGATGTAATTGGTTGTCTAGGTTTTGCTTTTCTATCTTGTCTAGCATATCCAAAGTATGGCATGATAGCTGTAATTTCTCCAGCTGATGCTCTTTTTAAGGCGTCTGCTAAAACTAAGATTTCCATTAAGTTTTCAGTAACAGGATTAGATGTTGATTGGACAATGAAAACATCTTTTCCACGAACTGATTCATCAATTTCAACTAAGATTTCTCCATCAGCGAAATGGTGAACTTTTGATTTTCCCATTTCACAACCTAAATTATCACAAATGTCTTGTGCTAATTCTACTGATGATGATAAAGCAAATACTGTAATTTTGTTTTTCATTTTTTCTTTTACCCCTATTTTCCTATTTTATTTCTTTTTTCTTCTAATACTTTACTATAACCTTCTTTGTTCACTTGTCTACTTCTAGCAATTGCAAAAGCATCTTCATGAACTTCATCTGTAATTGTTGATCCAGCAGCAATAAATGCATTTTTACCAACAGTTACAGGAGCAACTAAATTAGAATTGCAGCCAACGAAAACGTTGTCTTCAATTACTGTTTGGAATTTATTTTTTCCATCATAGTTGCTTGTAATAGTACCGCAGCCAATATTTACGTTTTCACCAACTGTCGCATCTCCAATATAGCTTAAGTGCGCAGCTTTACTTCCTTTACCAAAAGTTGCTTTTTTCATTTCCACAAAGTTACCCATGTGGACATTTTCTAAGATATGACAATGATTTCTAAGTCTTGCATATGGCCCGATATCAACACCGTTTTCAATAATCGAATCAGCAATAACAGAGAATTTAATTTCTACGTTATCTTTGATTTCTACATTATCAAATTCACAATAAGGTCCAATATGACATCCATTACCAATCACTGTTTTTCCTTTAATAATACATCCTGGTTCAATTGTTGTATCATGACCAATCACTACATCTCTACCAATATAAGTATTTGTCATATCTACAATATTTACACCATCTAATAGATGTTTTTTATTAATACGATATTGTAATTGTTTTGTTGCTTCTTGTAATTCAAACTTATCATTAATTCCACCAACTTCTGATAAGTCATCAATTTTATAACCACCAACATTTAAGTTTTGATGATTCATAATTTCAATTACATCTGTAATATAGTATTCATTTTGAGCATTGTTATTTGTTACTGATTCTAATGCTTTAAATAAAGCAGCATTATCAAAGCAATATTCTCCAACATTCATTTCAGAAATATTTCTTTGTTCATCTGTACAATCTTTATACTCAACAATACCTTTAACTTGATCATTTTCTCTAATAATACGACCAAATTTCTTATTTAAGTCACAATCACATGTCATGACTGTTCCTTTCATTTGATGTTCATTATGATATTGAATTAACCCTTGTAATGTTTCTTTAGTAATTAATGGTGCATCACCATTTAAAACAATAGTTGTTCCTTCTTTATCTCCTAAAACATCTTTTGCTTGCATCAATGCATGTCCAGTTCCTAATTGTTCTTTTTGCATTACGAACTCAACACCATCAACAAGTTTCATGACTTCTTCAGCTTTATGTCCAACAATAACATAAATACCATCAACACCTAAACCTTTTAATTCATCAACGATATGACAAACCATCGGTTTATATAAAACTTCATGTACTACTTTAGGCTTGTCGGATTTCATTCTTGTACCTTTTCCGGCAGCCATTACTACTGCGTAAGTTTTCATCGTCACACCCCTCTACGACGTCATTCTAACAAAATATAACTCATAATTAAAGATGAATAAGACAATTTATTGCAAATTCCTACATCTTTTCAAAAAAAGAAAATCTTATCACAGATTTTCTTCCTTGTTTAAAATTTTCGATTTTCTAACAAAAAAATAACGTTTTCTAAAGAATTCATATCCTTTATTCATAATTTCTTGATTTCTAGTAATACCAAATACACATGAACCACTTCCTGACATTAAAGCTCCATCAAAACCTAACTTCATCATTTCTTTCTTGATTTCTTTAATTTGTGGCACCATTTTAATAGAAGGAAGTTCTAATGTATTTTGTAGATTATCAATAACTGCTTGATAATCATTCATTTCAATTCCTTTTTTCATCTTTCTGCAATCTTGATGTTTTACTTTAGATAAATCTAATGAAGTAAATGCTTTTTGAGTTGAAACACCTTTTTTAGGTTTTACAAGTAATAAATAAGCTTCAAAAGGTTCATCAATAAATTGTAGTTTTTCACCAACACCTTCAACAAAAGCTGTTTTTTCATAAATACAAAATGGAATATCTGCTCCTACTTCTTTTCCTAAAGCAGCCATTTCTTCATAAGATAAATTTAAATGAAATAATTTATTCATGGCTTTAATAACTGCTGCTCCATCAGCGCTTCCACCAGCTAATCCTGCTTGCGTTGGAATATGCTTATAGACAAAGATCTTAACACCTTTTTTTAATCCGTATCTTTCTTGCATCAATTGTGCAACTTTATACATAATATTTCTTTGATCGGTAGGAACAATCTTACTATTTGACTCAATTTCAATTCCTTCATCAATGACATTAATATAAATGAGATCATGTAAAGTAATAGGTGCCATGATCATTTCTAAATCATGATATCCATCTTCTCTTTTTCTTACAACATCTAACGCTAAATTTACTTTTGCATATGCTCTTACTTTCATTTTTCATTACCTCGGATACAAATTTCTGGCAACCCCTCTTGTATCAATTCCACCAACACCTAATTGTTTAAAAGAGGTTTTCTCTATAACTTTTTCTAAATCAACATACTCTTTAATATTTGTACTTGCGATTTGAGTTGTGATAATAACAGGATCTAACGCATGAATATTTTTTCTTGAAGGACTTGATGCAAAGTTAGCACCACTCGCTACTAGAAGTTCATAGTATGACTGACACGCTCCTGCAAAGATTACTAATGCATCTTTGTCGGGTTGATATTCTCTAGCCTTTTTGATTGCTTCTACAAAATCTAAACTGTGCAAATAATCTTGACTATTTCTTTTATGTCCATTTTTTTTCAAAGCATCATGTCCTGTAATGACTAAAAGATGTGGATTATGTTTTTTTAATAGGTTGGTTATTTTACTAGCAAACTCTTCTTCTTTAAAATAATAACCATATGCTCTAATACCATATTCTTGATATTTTTTCATACACATCTTTAAATAAGAAGGATCTCCATCTAAATGTAAAACACTTCCCTTTAAACATTTTTCTTGTGGTAAATGCACATCTTCTATTACTCTTTTCTCTTGAACAAGCTCTAAATCATCTATTTCACTATCCGCAATCAAACGATACTCTATTCCTCTTAAATAACAAATATTTTCTTGTATATCAATGACTTCAAAAATAATATCTTGATGATATTTTTTTCTACTTACAATATCACCTATCTTCATTCTATCACCATTATATAGTATGTTTATATAATGATTTTGTGATAGCCTGATAATCTTCTAATGTAAGTTGTTCACATCTTAATTTTTGATCTATTTGATTTTCATTTAAAACATCTAATGCATTTTGATATTCTTGTTTTAAATTATTATAAATCGTTTTTCTTCTTTGTTTAAATGCACTATTTAATACTTTATATAAATCTAAATTAGCTTCCTTATTAATTGTAATCTTTAAAATAGCACTATCAATATGAGGTGCAGGAATAAAAACATTTTGACTTACTGTAAACATATATTCAATTTTACCCATATCTTCAATCATATACATCAGTGGACTTTTATAATCGCTTGTATATTTTAAAGCCACTTCTTTTTGTACCATCACGACAATTTCATCAATAACTTTACTTTCAGTTAAAACCTTTTCAATAATTTGAGTTGTAATATAATAAGGTAAATTAGCTACCAAAATAACTTTTTCATACTTATCCTTTAAAGTCATTAAATCCTCTAAATTTACTTTTAAAAAATCTTCAAAAACAATCTCAATATTTTCCTGATTTAAAAACTCTTCATAGACTCCTTTAAAACGTGTATCTATTTCATAGCTTCTTACATATCCTGCATAACGTGCTAATACTTGAGTTAAAGCACCAATTCCAGGTCCTACTTCAATCACTGCACATTTTTCATTAACACTTGAACAACGAACGATTTTTTCTACGACATGAGGATCAATTAAAAAGTTTTGCCCATATTTCTTTTTAGGATATAAATCATATTTATCTAATATATATTGAGTTGTACTTTTAGTCGCTATATCCTTCATTCTCTAACTCCTTCTCTATCATTTCCCTGGAAATACCCACCATATTTAATCTTTTAAACAAAGTCTTTGCATTGCCATATCCTAAATGAAATAAATCATAAACCTTTAATCTTTTCTTTTTATCTCCAATAATATCTAATTCTAAAAACTCTTTCCAAGAAATACTTTCTTCTTGATTTGAAAATGTAACAACATTTTCAATTGCTTTCTTTACAGCTTCTTTATTTGCTTCAGCAATACCTAATTTCTTTCTACCAATAGCATCTTTTCTATCAACAAAAGCATGTTTACAATTTTGTACATATTTTTCTACTTGATTTCTAATCTTTAATCCTGGATAATCTGGATCTGTTAAGACAATAACTCCTCTTGTCTTACTAGCTTCTTTAATAAGTTCTAATGTTTTTTCATCTAATCCTAGTCCATGTGTTTCAATAGTATCAACATCATATAATTCTTTTAATAATTGACTATCTGTTTTTCCTTCAACAACTACTATTTCATTAATTCTTTTCATAACTTTACCATTTTAAATAAATCGTCTTCAATTGATCATTCGTGATATATTGAATATGATCTACCCCTTCTATTAAACGATAGGCATCTCCTTTTTTTGTTAATCTTTCTTTAGCATCATTATATACTTCATTTGAAAATTGCAAATAACATTCTCTTTGATTTTTATTTATTTTAGCTTTTAAAGTATTTAATTGATATAAATCAAAATACAACCCTTCTTCTTTAAAATAAGTATGTTTATCATTTTTAGTTATTTTATAATGATCATCTAAATCATACATTTGTTTCATTGTTTGACTATCAAACATCAAATAATTATTATTGATGATTCCCTCATCAGCTAATACTAAATCACCCCAGGTTGCATCTATATAATAATAATCATTGTCATATTTTATCATATTTATTGCATGTTTGTCTCTTCTTCCTTTTATTGTTTTCCCTGTTAAAAATGTTGCTTTAAAATGCAATTGATTGAGTAGATATTGCATTGTTTTTGCATAACCACTACAAACTGATTGATGATTAATAAGAACACTGATTATTTCTTGGTTATATTTTGCTTGTTCATTATACTTACAATGAGTAATAACGTCATCATAAATATATTTTATTTTTTGATAGGATTTTAAATTTTGTGTATCCTCTTTTAGTTGTTTGACAATTTTCTTTATCCTTTTTTGATCTTTAAGAATTTCTTTTTCTTTCATACTATATTCAAAATTAAAAAGACCTTTTGTATTAAGAGACCATTCCTTAATATAAAATAACTCTGGATGATCCTTTAAAACTGCATTAACAATTTTACTTACTTTATCTATCTCTTTTTCTTTAATATAAATATTTTGTTTTCTTGTATAAGCAATATTATAAATTATTTGATAGAGTTGTTTTTGTTTTTTATTTAAAAGCTGATAATGATATTTAAAACATTGATCTTGTTTAAATTTATTTTCTATACTTTGGTAAGATTGTGGAAAACATCCACATAATAAAAATAATACAAGTAGACTAATCAGTTTTTTCATTTTAAAAAAAATAATCTAGCGAATGCTAGATTACTCTTCCCTCAATTTATATTCAAAATAACTCTTACCAAAATAAACTACACTACCTGCCAAGAGCATCATTAATAATCCTAAGCACATAATAAACATCCCCTTCTTATTCATATCATACTCTTTTATACTATTTTATGCAAATTATTTAGATTTTATATCCTTTTTTTACTTCTTTTTTTCTACAATCTTTTTAAAACTATTATTATAAAATATTATTAGTAAAATAAATATTTTTAAACTTGTTCAATGATTTAAAAGGGGTTAAAATTATAATAAGTAGGTGATATGATGAATGCCGATAGATTATTTATGCTTGTTGATACATGCGCCAATATTGATGAAGTAAAACACGAATTTCCAGATTTAGATTTTTTAACTTATTTTTATGCTTTATTAGGATATTACTGTATTCCTACAATCAAGTTATATAATGAAACAAAAATTGATGAAAATACTTTGAATGGTATTCTTAATGGAAAAATTCAACCTCAAAGAGATGATCTTATTCAAATGAGTTTAGTTTTAAATATTGATTTAAAGAAAACAAACTTTATGCTTTCTCTTGCTGAATGTGAAACATTATCCTATAAAGAAAGCCGTGATAGTTTGATTATCTGTTCAATTAAAAATCATTATTCAATCAATAAAACAAATATCATGTTATCAACTTGCAATCTTGTCAAAATATAAAGGTAGTAAAATAGTGGTTCATACGAACCACTATTTTTTATTTATCTAAATTTTTAAAAGCTGTTGAAAGCATTAATTTAATACGATTTAATTGGTTAACTTCACTAGCTCCTGGATCATAGTCAACAGCTACAATGTTACTTTGAGGATATTTCTTTCTTAAAGCCTTAATAGCACCTTTACCTGTAACATGGTTTGGTAAACATCCAAATGGTTGCATACATACAATATTTGGTGCTCCACTTTCAATAAGTTCAATCATTTCACCAGTTAAGAACCAACCTTCACCTGTTTGGTTACCAATTGAAACAACTTCTTTAGCTTTATCAGCAAGATGTTCAATAGAAGCTGGTGGATCAAAACGTTTTGATTTTTCTAAAGCTTTGATCATATCTTTTCTTAAGAAATCAACGGCTTTAATTGCGAATTCACATAGCTTAGTAGCTTTAGCTGTCGCATTGAAATGTTTTCTTTCAAATGTTGTTGAATAGAAACAATATTGGAAGAAATCAATTAAATCTGGCATAACCGCTTCTCCACCTTCTCTTTCAATAATATCAACAATTTGATTATTAGCAGTTGGATGGAATTTAACAAGGATTTCTCCTACTAAACCAACTCTTGGTTTCTTGATATCCAATAAAGGTAATTCATCAAAATCTTTTACGATTTGATAAACATTTTTCTTAAATTCTTTCATGCTACCTGTTTCAATATTTTTCATACATTTTTCTACCCATGATTGGTAAAGTCTATTGGCACTTCCTTTTTCTTTTTCATATGGTCTTACACGATAAAGGACTCTCATGAATAAATCTCCATACATTGCACCGATAATAACTTTCTTTGCAAGTGGGTAGGTAATTTTAAATCCTGGGTTTGATTCGATACCTTGTAAATTGGCACTAATTACTGGTACTTGTTCTAAACCAGCATCTTTTAAAGCTTTACGGATAAATCCGATATAGTTTGTCGCACGACATCCACCACCTGTTTGAGAAATGATCAAGGCTGTTTTGTTGACATCATATTCACCACTTGTTAAAGCTTCCATCATTTGTCCAGCGACAAGGATACTTGGGTAACATGCATCATTATTAACATATTTTAATCCTGCTTCTGTAGCTCCTTTATCTACTGATGGTAAAACTTTTAAGTTATAACCACTTTCTTGCATTGCCTTTTCAACAAATTGGAAATGGATTGGTGACATTTGTGGACAAAGGATTGTCCAACGATCATCTTTCATTTCTTTAGTGAATGGTACTTTGACTGGTTTATATTTTTTAGATAAATCAATTTCTTTATTTTCTTGTTTATCAATTGTTGCTTTTAATGAACGGATACGAATACGGATTGCTCCTAAGTTACTTCCTTCATCAATTTTAATAAGTGTATAGATTTTATTTCTCGCATTTAAGATTTCTGCCACTTGATCAGCTGTAACAGCATCTAATCCACAACCAAATGATGTTAATTGAATTAATTGTAAGTTTGGTTGAGATGAAACAAAGGATGCTGCATGGTACATTCTTGAGTGATATGTCCATTGATCCACAACACGTAATTCTTCTAATTCTTTATCTAAGTGACAAACACTGTCTTCTGTTAAAACAGCCATGCCTTCACCAGTAATTAAATCAGCTAATCCATGGTTGATTTCTGGATCGACATGATATGGCCTACCTGATAAAACAACCCCTGTCATATTATTTTCTTTTAAGTAAGCAAGGACTTTTTCTCCTTCTCCTTGGATATCTAAACGACATTGTTGTAATTCTTCATAAGCATGTTCAATCGCTGCTTTTAATTCTTTATCACTAATACCAAATGATTTAAATTCATCTTTTAAGTTTGTAAACATTGTTTTACGATTACTTAAATCTATGAATGGATTTCTAAAGATGATTTCATTTATTTCTAAGTTATCTACGTTATTTCTAATAACTTCTGGATAAGAAGTTACGACTGGACAGTTGTAATGATTTCCTTGAGTAACATTTTCTTTTCTTTCATAAGCAACTGAAGGATAGAAAATATATTTAATTCCTTTTTCAATTAAGCTTTCAATATGTCCGTGTGATAATTTAGCTGGATAACATACACTTTCTGATGGAATAGATTCAATTCCTTTTTCATAGATTTTTTTACTTGAACGTGGTGATAAGACTACTCTGAATTTTAAATCAGTAAATAATGTATGCCAGAAAGGATAGTTTTCATACATATTTAAAACACGAGGAATCCCTACTGTTCCACGTTTTGCTTCTTTAGCCGTTAATGAACGATAATTGAAAACTCGACGATATTTATAATCATATAAGTTTGGTAATTGTTTTGATTTAGGAGGTAAGTTTGCTCCTCTTTCACATCTGTTTCCACTGATATGTTCACTACCATCATTAAATGAAGAAACTGTTAACATACAATGATTTGTACATTTTTGACAATAACGAATTGTACTTTCATAACCGAAAGCATCAACTTGTTCCTTATTAAGTAATGTTGTTCCTTGTCCTTGATATCTTTCTCTAGCAATTAAAGCAATACCAAAGGCTCCCATTAATCCAGCGATATCTGGACGAATCGCTTTGATTCCTGTTTCTTGTTCAAAAGCTCTTAAAACAGATTCATTATAGAATGTTCCACCTTGTACTAATACTGATTTACCAATACTTTCAGGCGAACGTAATTTAATAACTTTATATAAAGCATTTTTAATAACAGAATAAGCAAGACCTGCAGAAATATCTTCAATCTTCGCTCCTTCTTTTTGTGCTTGTTTTACTTTAGAGTTCATAAATACAGTACAACGTGATCCTAAATCAATTGGTGCTGTTGATTGTAAAGCTAGATTAGCGAAATCAGCAACATTGTATCCTAATGATTTAGCGAATGTTTCAATAAATGATCCACATCCTGATGAACAAGCTTCATTTAATAAAATATCTTGAATAATACCATCTTCGATCTTGATAGCTTTCATATCTTGTCCACCGATATCTAAGATAAATGAAACATCATCTTTAAAATATTTAGCGGCTGTAAAGTGAGAAATTGTTTCTACTTCACTGACATCCATTTTAAATGCAGATTTAATTAAAGCTTCACCATATCCAGTTGACCCAGCATGAACAAGTTCTACTCCTTTAGGTAAGATTTCATAGATTTCTTTTAAAATCTTACGAACAACTTCAATTGGATTTCCTTCATTAGATGAATAGAATGTATATAATACAGAACCATCTTCATCAACTAATACAGCTTTAGATGTTGTTGAACCAACATCTACACCTAAGAAAGCTTTTCCTTGATATGTATTTAAATCTCTTTTCTTTACTTTTGTACGATAGTGTCTATTTCTAAATTCAATACGATCTTCTTCTGTTTCAAATAATGGTTTCAAAGTATCTGTTTCATCAGAAATACCATCTTTTAATGAATCTAAAATATATACAAGTTCATCAATTGTTGTTTTATTCACTTTATCTTCTCTAGCAAGTAAACATGCTCCCATAGCTACGAATAATTGTGAGTTTTGAGGAAAGATAACATCTTCATCTTTTAAGTTTAATGAATCAATAAAACGTGCACGTAATTGATCTAAGAAATAAAGAGGTCCTCCTAGAAAAGCAACTTTACCACGAATTGGTTTACCACAAGCAAGACCACTAATTGTTTGATTGACAACGGCTTGGAAAATAGAAATAGCGATATCTTCTCGAGCTGCACCTTCATTGATTAATGGTTGGATATCTGTTTTTGCGAAAACACCACAACGAGATGCAATTGGATAAATTGTTTCATAGTTTTTAGCAAGTTCATTTAATCCAGCAGCATCTGTTTGTAATAAGGAAGCCATTTGATCAATAAATGCTCCTGTACCTCCTGCACAAGTCCCGTTCATTCTTTGTTCAAGAGTTGATTCAAAGTAAGTGATTTTAGCATCTTCTCCACCTAATTCAATTGCTACATCACATTCAGGAATGTAAGTTTCCACTGTTTTTGTACAAGCAATCACTTCTTGAACAAATTCTACATTTAAATGTTTTGATAAAGATAAACCACCTGATCCTGTCATCACTACTTTAACTGGTAAGTTTCCATAGTGTTCTTGAACTTCTTTAATTAGACTTTCTATTGCTGGTTTAACATCAGAATAGTGTCTTTGATATTTTGAATAGATACATTGATGTTCTTGATCTTCCACATATAATTTTACTGTTGTTGATCCAACATCAATTCCCATGTAATATAATTTATCCATTTTTTGACTCCTTTACTAAATTAAGTGTCATTTTAGAAATTGTATCTCTAAATTGTTTCACTTCTTTTTCATCAATTCCATCTAACATAATTTTTTCTAATTGAATAACATGATTATCAATCTTTTCTACTGTACTATACGCATGTTCAGTTGCTTTGATTTTTTTCATACGTTTATCATTTTCAACAGGTTCTTTTGTGATATATCCGTTCTTTTCTAAAGAATTTAAAAGACCTGTTGCAGTTGATCTTCTAATATTAAAATATTTTTCTATGTCTTTTTGATAAACTTCTTCATCATTTTCACATAAATAAATAAGAATTAACCCCTGCGGTCCTGATAACATACAATCAATACCATGAATATCATCTAAATAACGTCCCATATATTTAGACAAAACACGTATTTCCATTCCTATTCGATGTTCCATAAATGTCTCCTTTTTTGTTCGGCTGCTAACATTATACGCTTTTGTCACACTATGTCAAATTATTTGAAATTAATTACTAAAACAAAAAAATAGATATTTTCATATCTATTTAAATAATGCACTTCCTATACGAATCATTGTAGAACCATGATTTAAAGCTTCATGATAATCATTAGACATTCCCATTGATAACTGATCCAATTGATACATTGGATAATCTTTTTGAAGTCTTTGTAAAAGCTCTTGTGTCATTTTAAAATACTTTTCAGTTTCACTACTTTCAATATGTGGTGCCATCATCATAAGTCCTCTTACTTTGACATGAGGATAATCTTTTAAACTATTAAATACTTCATCAATTTCTTCTACTTCAAAACCATGTTTACTTTCTTCTTTAGCAATATTTACTTGAATTAAAACTGGCATTTCTAAATCTCTT
This sequence comes from Faecalibacillus sp. TM498, assembly GCF_020589955.1. Classification (NCBI taxonomy): domain Bacteria; kingdom Bacillati; phylum Bacillota; class Erysipelotrichia; order Erysipelotrichales; family Coprobacillaceae; genus Faecalibacillus; species Faecalibacillus sp. TM498. The sequence continues at coordinate 5,516 of NZ_JAJDKB010000031.1, read as the reverse complement.
TTAGCTGCTTGTTTTTCTATTTCTTTTAATAAAGAATAACGATCAACAGCATGAATTAAAGTCACTTTATCAATAATATATTTTACTTTATTTGGTTGAAGTGTTCCAATAAATTGAAACTCACCATTACCATGATAATTTTCATACTTTTCTAGAAAAGCTTGTACTCTATTTTCTCCAAAACATGTAACTCCTAATTTTTCTAATTTTTCAATTTCTTTAACATCTACATATTTTGTAGCTGCAACTAATTTTGCTGGTTTTACTTCTTCTAATATCTTTTTAACTGCTTCTTCATTTACAATCATAAAACTCTTCCTTTCATGATAAATTCTTACTTTATTATAATTCAATCAAAAAGAAAAACAAGAACTTAGTCTTGTTTTAATCTTATTCTTTCTGATTCCTTTTTTAATACTTTCATTAAAATAGGTGCACATATTAAATAAAAACAAAAATTACCTACTGCATGAAAAGTATCAAATAACAATCCTGCCATATAATAAACAATATATAAAGAAAGACCACCTAACATTAATTGTTCTAGAGAAACAACTATACCAAAGACATATCCCATCAAAAAGGAAAATATAGCCATTGGAAATAACTTAGGTTCTTTATGTATTTTCTTTAAAAAATCCATTAAAAATTGTGTAATCAAACAAATAACGACCCATGCAAGAATTTGAAAAAAAGTCCATGTTCCCATACCTAAAAACAAATTAGAAACAACAGTTGTAACAATACTTAATTTAACTCCAAAACCTAATCCAAATAACATAACTGAAATAATAATGATAGATGTAACAGGCTTAATATTAGGTAATGCTTGCAGATATATACGTGAAGCAATATTAACAGCTGCCAATATTCCTATTAAACTAATTTCTTTTACTTTACTCGAATGCATATAGTCTCCTATTCATAGTTAACATAATACCAAACAACTTTATCGCCATCTTTTAAATTGTATTTAATTGCTGCCATATTAGGGGCAACACCATTAACACTATACATCCATCCAGACATTGGCCCATGTTGCTTTTCTTTTAAACCACCTATTCCTGAAACATAATAATCACTACCCTCAACTTCTTTACCATTTTTAGCTGCTATAATTTTTAATACACTTAAAGCATTACTATTTTTATCAACATTTAAAGTACCAGCCATCATTGTATTTCCCATTCCAATTACTTGAATATTTATTGTAATTTTTTCATTAGTTGGTTGTTGATTCGATGAACTATTGGTTGATGAATTATTTGACTGATTATTACTTGTTTGTCCACTATTTGATTGAGATTGATTCGTAGAACTTTGAGAATGACCTGCACTACTACTTTTACTATTTCTTTGAGTTGTAGATGATGATTTACTATTTGATTTATTTTCATCATTTGTTTTTGTTTCATCTGTTGATTGTGTTGATGATTGACTGTCATTTTGTGTAGATTCACTTGTTTCTTGTGTTTGATCAGTTGTCTCTTGTTTCTCTTCTTTTTTAGTTTCCTTAGTATTTTTTTCTTTCTTATTTTTTGTAGTGTCTACTTGTGCTACTTGATTGGTTTTATAATTTCCAGTAACACCATTATAAATAGAAAAACTACCAATAAAAACAAAAGAAATTGTAATAAATAATATTACAATTCTTTTTGTTTTATCCATATTTTTTATTTTATTAATGAACTCTTTCATATTCTTTTCTTAATACTAAGAATAATCCACCAGACACCATTGATAATGAAACAAAGATAACAACATTAGTTTCATCTCCAGTTTTTACTGAAGTTGTTTTTTGATTTGTTGTTTCAACTTTATTTGTAGATTGGCTATCTTTTTTTGTATCTGTTGGTTGTGCTGGTTTTGTGTTATCAGGTTGTTCTGGATTCATCATTTTATCATAAGCTTTTTTAGCTTTAATAATAACTGATCCATTTTTATATGTTCCTAATGTTTTAGCTACTTCTGCAGTTGTATATTCTGCATTATAACCACTTGGGAATGATCCATCACTTAATTGTGTATTTAATAGACAATCTACTGGATGAACAGTATAACTATCATTTAATAAAGCATTTGTATCATATGCGAACATTCCTTCTAATACTTGTGATTGAGTATCTACATTATCAGCAGTAACCCATCCTGTTGTTGTCATTGTTGTATTATTTTTAATATAATCAATTGCTTTATTGATAGTAGTCGCATATTTTTCTTTATTCACAACTGCTAAACCTTCAATAACCCATCCTGTAGTATCATAATCAGCGTAATAAGTTCCGCCCCATTCATAACCACAAACACTAGATGCTGCTAATTCATCATTTAATTTATTAGCAATTAAATTTGTCTTTTCTGATGAAGTTACATATAAAGCATATAATGTCCAAACATCTGAAGAAGCTCCCCAGCTACCTTCAACATTACCATTTTCATCAATTTGACTTTCTAATGTTTTTTTATCTTCTGTAGGATCAACACCTAATAAAACTTCTGTAACAATTTTTTTAGAAAGTGATGTACTACTTAAATTTGCTGAAGCAGTATCGAATTGATTGCTTTCAGCTTCTAATCCTAAAGATTCTACAGCAAGAATTTTATCTGCATTATTTAAATTGTTGTTATTTTTATAATATTCAACAACTTTAGAATAAGCAGCGTTAATTTTTGATGTATCATATGATGTTGCTGATACACCAGAAATGGCAGTCATGAAACATACAACTGAAATCATAAAACTGCATACAATTTTTCTCATTTTCATATTCTTTCCCCTTTCAAATTAAATAACTCCTAAATAAAAACTAGGCATAGTTATCCTAGTTTATCTAGAAGAACTACTTTATACTCCGTAAAGTGTATCCTTAGATATAGGCAAGTATTCCGACTCTGTTTCATTGTTTAAGCGTCTTCCCAGTTTCCCAGTGACTTTTATGCTTATTCTCCACATTACGGCGGCGGGACCGTTCAGGTATTTCACCTGATTCCTTTTTAATTTAAATATATAATATTTAAAACCTATAAATATTATTCAATTTTACTTTGTACTTGGACATTATATTATAATTGATAAAAAAAATATAGACAGAATAGAAAAAAATCGCATGAAATCATGCGATTTTAGATTATCTGATTGTTGTACCTACTGGTAATTCTCCTGCATCTACAACACCTAATACTTTTTTATCTCCACCGGCAAGAACCATACCTTGAGATTCTACACCTCTTAATTTAGCTGGTTTTAAGTTTGTGACAACAATAACTTTTTTACCAACAAATTCTTCTGGTGAATAAACATCAGCAATACCACTTACGATTTGTCTTGGTGTTTCTTCACCAACATCAATTTGGCTTACTAATAATTTATCAGCATTTGGATGTTTTTCACATTTAATAACTTTTCCTACTTTTAATTGAATTTTAGAAAAGTCATCAATTGTAATTTCTTCTTTTGTTTCTTTAGCTTCTTTTTCTTTCTTTTCTTTTACAGCTTTGATAGAAGCTTTTTGTTTTGCTTCAATAACTTCTACTTTTTTAGCAACTTCTTTTGGATCTAATCTAGCAAATAACATTTCTGGTTTTTCAACTACTTTTGTTCCTGATGCATAGTTTCCAAATTCTTTTAAGCTTTCAAAATCACGTTGATCTGTATTAATTTGATCTAAGATTTTTGTAGCTGTTGAAGGCATATATGGATATAGCATAACTGCTGAGAATCTGATTGCTTCAATTAAGTTATATAATACTGTAGCTAAACGATCTTTTTTAGTTTCATCTTTAGCTAATGCCCATGGCATTGTTTCATCAATATATTTATTTGTTCTTCTTAATAAGTTGAAGATTTCATCTAATGCATTTGATGCTTTGAATTCATCCATTTTAGCAATAGATTTAGCTGGCATAGCTAATGCTAAATCTTTTAATTCTTGATCTACGTCTTCACATACGTTTTTGTTTTCTACAATACCACCAAAGTATTTATTAGACATAGCAATTGTTCTATTAACTAAGTTTCCTAAAACGTTAGCAAGATCACTATTAATTCTTTCTACTAATAAATCCCATGTAATACTTCCATCATTATCATATGGAATTTCATGTAATACGAAATATCTTACTGCATCAACACCAAAGATATCTACTAAATCATCTGCATAGATAACATTTCCTTTTGATTTAGACATTTTACTTTCACCTTGTAATAACCATGGATGTCCAAATACTTGTTTAGGTAATGGAATATCTAATGCCATTAACATAATTGGCCAATAAATTGTGTGGAATCGAACGATATCTTTACCAATTAAATGTAAATCAGCAGGCCAGTATTTTTTATATAATTCACCATGATTTCCATCTGCATCATATCCAAGTCCTGTAATATAGTTTGTTAAGGCATCAATCCATACATAAACAACATGTTTAGGATCAAAATCAACTGGAATAGACCATTTAAATGATGTTCTAGAAACACATAAATCTTGTAATCCAGGTTTTAAGAAGTTATTCATCATTTCATTTTTTCTTGAAACTGGTTGAATAAATTCTGGATGATCTTCGATATGTTTAATTAAACGATCTTGATATTTAGATAATTTAAAGAAGTATGCTTCTTCTTTAGCATCATGTACATCTCCCCCACAATCAGGACATTTACCATCAACTAATTGTGATTCAGTAAAGAATGATTCACATGCTGTACAATATTTACCTTCATAATGACCTAAATAAATATCACCTTTGTCATATAATTTTTTAAAGATTTTTTGTACTTGTTTTTCATGATATTCATCAGTTGTTCTCATGAATCGATCATATGATGTATCCATCATATCCCAAATATTTTTAACTACACCTGCAACTTGATCTACATATTGCTTAGGTTCAATTCCTGCTTCTTTAGCTTTAATTTCAATTTTTTGTCCATGTTCATCTGTTCCTGTTTGGAATCGAACATTGTACCCTTCTTGTCTTTTAAAACGAGCAATTGCATCAGCTAAAATAATTTCATATGTATTTCCAATATGAGGTTTACCTGAAGTATAAGTAATTGCTGTTGTAAGATAATAATCTTTTTCGTCTTTCATCTTCTAATCTCCTTTATAAAAATAAAAAACGCCCTTATAAAAGGACGAATAATCGCGGTACCACCTTTTTTACACATTGCTGTGTCACTCAAAACCTTAACGCAGTTAACGATTATTTCTAACTATTTGAAATAACTACTCCTGGGCCATCTCTTAAAGTTTAACATACTGATTTTCACCAGCCATCAGCTCTCTAAATGTCTTGCTTTAACATCTTCCATTCTTCGTATTTATTGTATCCTTATTAACTTTATCAAACCCTTAAATCAATGTCAATGAGTTTCATTGAAAGAAAATATGTTTCACGTGAAACAAAAATAGTATAGCCTAAACTATACTATTTATAGGCTATTCAAATAATTTAGGGGTCCCAACTTTGGGGGTCTACTTTAGGGGACAACTTTAGGGGGATGGACTTCTAATAAT
>NZ_JAJDKB010000030.1:0-32410 GCF_020589955.1 Faecalibacillus sp. TM498 | reverse complement strand
ATCATTTTTTCTTTTAAAAAATTAAAAAAACGAAATAATTTTCTTATTTCGTTAACATCTTTTTAGCTGCTTGATACATTTTTTCATAATTTACAGTTTCACAAGTTCTACAATATCCTATTTGTAAATCCATATTTTCAGAAATATCAGATAATTTCTTTTGTGAAAATATTCTTAGAAGTTCTTCTTTTCTTACATAAGCAAGTTCCTTAGACATCATATGATTAACAAAACATACAAATTCATCTTGATCAACACGCCCTAATATATCTATATTTTTAAAATTCATGGAAATGAAATCACTCATTTCTTTTACTAATTTATCTCCTCGATGACTTCCTTCTTGTTTGTACACTTCTTCTAAACCCTTTAGCTTAAATACAAACAAAATTTTTTGACCTGTTTTATTTTCATCTAATTTTTCATCAATAAGCCATTTAGCAGTATCAAATTTATATATCTTTGTTAAATCATCAATTTGTTGATTATTCATTAAAGATTCTCGTAATTTCTTTAATTCTTTCAATCTTAAATAATTACTTGCTGCATTTTTTACTCTTTGTAAAACTACTTCTTCATAGATAGGCTTTTGAATACAATCATAGATACCATAATCAAAAGCTTGTATTAAATCTTTAGGATTATCACTTGCTGTTAAAGCAACAATAGGAACTTGTGACAATCTTTTATTCTTTTTTATTTGTCTAATCAAATCCATTGTCCCTGGCGTAATTAAATCAATCAACATAACATCAAATTGATAATCTTCATCTTCAATTATTTTTTTAGCGTCAGCTATATTTTTTGATAATGTGATTTGAAAGTCATTTTCTAATAATTTTTGTAATAAAATCATATAAATCGTAGCATCTTCTACTAAGAATAATTTCATAAACATCACATTCCTCTCGCCTTTATTATATATCAAAAATATACTTTTTATAAAATAATTTAAATTAGTTTACATATAATAAAACGGTGGTAACTATGAAAAAAAGAAAAATACTTCTTATTGTATTTATTATTCTATCTATCGGTTTATTAATGGTCTATAGTTCTTCACATATATGGGCGCAATATAAAGAAAATGACAGCTTCTATTATTTTAAAAGACAAGCTATTTTTGTAATAGTCGGTCTTCTTTTACTTTTTTTCTTTTCTAAAATAGATTATCACCTCTATCAAAAACATAGTCTTAAAATTATTATTCTTGCTACAATTCTTTTAGTTCTAGTACTCATTCCTGGAGTAGGTATTGTCAGAGGTGGTTCAAGAAGTTGGTTTAATTTAGGACTTTTTGCCTTACAGCCTTCTGAAATCTATAAAATAGCGCTTATTATTTATGTCAGTGACTATATCAGCCATCATTATCACCAAATGAAAAAACTACGTTATTGTTTAAAACCACTTATTGTTATGGGAATCGGCTTTTTTCTTATTATGTTACAACCTGATTTTGGAAGTGGCTTTGTCATGTGTTGCAGTATTCTTTTAATGATTATTATTACCCCTTTCCCGTTTCGATATATTATTTTTTTAGGACTATCTGGAATTTTAATGATTATTTTAATGATTATTTCTGCCCCTTATCGAATGAAAAGAATTTTTGCTTTTTTAGATCCTTTTCAAGATCCATTAGGATCAGGATTTCAAATGATTCAATCACTCTATGCTATTGGTCCTGGAGGAATTTTAGGAAGTGGTTTTGATCAAAGCATTCAAAAACATTTTTATTTACCAGAACCACAAACAGACTTTATTTTTGCTATTTATTTAGAAGAATTTGGTTTTATAGGAGGGATTTTATTAATTCTTTTATATGCTTACTTATTTATTACTTGTTTCAATTATGCAAAAAAAGTAGACGATCTCTTTGGAAGTTTTTTAATGATCGGTATGACTTCCATGATTGGAATACAAACTATCATTAACTTAGGGGTCGTTGTTGGATTATTTCCTGTTACAGGTGTAACTTTACCTTTAATGTCTTATGGAGGGACTTCTTTACTTGTTACTTTGATTGAAATCGGTATTATGTATAATATTATCAAATCTATTTAAATATGGTATGATTTGAAAGAATGGATGTGATAATATGACAATTAAACTTTATGACAAAGATGCTTATCTGACAATTTTTGAAGCTCAAGTCATAACATGTACAAAAAGAGAAAATGATTATGATATTGTATTAGATCAAACTTTATTTTTTCCTGAAGAAGGTGGTCAAACTTGTGATCATGGTACTTTAAATGATGTTGAAGTCATTGATGTACAAATCATCAATCAAGAAATTCATCATTATACCAATGCTCCTCTTTCGGGAAGTGTTAAAGGAAAGATTGATTTCAATTATCGTTATAATAATATGCAAAATCATAGTGGTGAACATGTTTTATCAGGGCTTGTAAAAAGTATGTTTGGTTTTGATAATAGTGGTTTTCATTTAAGTGACCATGAAATTACAACGGATTATAACGGCTTTTTAAATGAACAACAGTTACAGATATTAGAAGCTAAGGCCAATGAAGTGATTTTAAATAACAAAGTCATTCATTGTTTCTATCCAGAGGATGCTGATCTTTATGATTATCGAAGCAAAAAAGAAATCAATGAAGCAATTCGTTTGGTAGAAATCGAAGGTGTAGATTGTTGCGCTTGTTGTGCCCCTCATGTACGTTCAACAAGTGAAATTGGCATGATTAAAATATTAAAAGCCATGAAACATAAAAATGGAATTCGTCTCTATTTTGTATGTGGCCATCGTGCTTTTGTAGATTATCAAGCTAAGCACCTACAAGCAATAAATATTTCTCAAAAGCTTTCATTACCACCTGATGATCTTGTAAAAGGTATTGATCAACTTTTAAACGAAAACAATCAATTAAAACAAGAACTTTCAAGCTTAAAAAAACAAATAATTGATCAACAAGTACAATCATTACCTCAGCAAGATCATTATTTAATTTTTACTAATGATCTAGATCGTTCTTTACAACAATATTATTTAAATCAATTATTTCCATTGTGTTCTAATTATGTAGCTATTTTTGTAGGAAAAGATGAAAATTATCGTTTTATAATTGCAAGTAACAATGACTCTAGAGAGCTTTTAAATAAGTTAAAAGGTCACTTTGAAATCAAAGGCGGCGGTAAAGCAAATATGGTTCAAGGACAAATCAAAGGAAATCAAAAAACAATACAAGATATTTTAGAGAATAACTAAGGTTATTCTTTTTTGTTGTAATCGCTTTCTTATATAAAGAAATCATTGTATAATATAAATAGTTATATAAGAAAGGGGAATGTCTATGAATTTATATCACTCAAATAATATTGGAAATGTAGCTGTTTTAGGACATCTTGGTTCAGGAAAAACAAGCGTTATTGAAGCCATGGCAAAACGTGCAGGAATTTCTCAACAAATAGGAACTATTAGTCAAGGAACAACTATTTCTGACTATGACGTTGAAGAAATTAAACGTCAATCTTCAATTAATTTATCACTTATTCCCTTAGAATGGGATTATTGTAAAATTAATTTATTAGATACTCCTGGTAATTTTGATTATGTAGGAGAAGTAGAAGCTGCTTTACACGTTGCAGAATCAGCTGTCATTGTTGTTCCTTCTTATAAGGATATCAGTATTGGTACAAAGCAAGCCATGTTTAGAGCAAAAGATAAAGCTAAAATTATTTATATTAATGGCTTAGATAATCCAGATGCCAATTATAAAGAAAAATTAAATCAATTGAAAAAAGCCTATGGTAAAGGAATTGCACCAATTCAAGTTCCTATCATGGATCATGATAAAATGATAGGTTATATTAACGTAGCTAAAATGGAAGGTCGTATTTTTAAAGGAGAACATACAGAACCTTTCCCTATTCCTGAAGATATGATGGATGAAGTTATGCCTATCAAAGAAATGATTGATGAAGCTGTCGCTAATACAAATGATGATTTATTAGAAAAATTTCTAAATGAAGAACCTTTTACTAAAGAAGAAATTTCTTGGGCTTTACGTCAAGGAGTTATGAATCAAACATTGATTCCTGTTTTATGTGGAACAAGTAATATTGGTATTCAAATTTTATTAAATTCAATGGTTGCTTTCTTCCCTGCTGCAGGTGATACATGTAATTCTATCATTGTAGAAAATATTGATACACATGAAGAAGATATCATCGGTTTTAACGAAAGTCTACCACCTTCTTTATTCATTTTTAAAACAATTGTTGATCCTTTTGTAGGAAGAGAATCACTTTTTAAAGTTTGTACAGGTCATATTCAAACAGGAATGTCTTTATTAAATGTCAATAAAAATGAAGTTGAAAAAGTGAATAAACTTTACATAAAAAGAGGAAAAGAACTTATTGAAGTTGATGAATTATGTGCTGGTGATATTGGATGTATGACAAAGCTTTCTCATTCTTCAACAAATGATACTTTATGTACATTAGATTATCGTATGAAATACCAACCTATTCATTTTTCTAAACCATATTATGGTAAAGCTATTCAACCTATTGGTAAAGCAAATGAAGAAAAGATTGCTAGTGGTATTACAAGATTATTAGAAGAAGACCAAACTCTAAAATTTGAAAATAATCATGAAACAAAACAACAATGTATTTATGGTATTGGAGATATTCATTTAGAAAGTGTTGTTGCTAAATTAAAATCTAAATTTAAAATTGATGTTAAATTAAGTAATATGAAAGTTTCTTATCGTGAAACAATTCGTAAAAGTTATACTCAACGTACAAAGTTTAAAAAACAATCAGGTGGTCATGGTCAATATGGTGAAGTAGAAATTCTTTTTGAACCAACAAAAGATTATAGTCAATCTTATACATTTAAAGAAAAAGTATTTGGTGGGGCTGTCCCAAAAGCTTATTTCCCTGCTGTTGAAAAAGGATTGATTGAAAGTGTTAAAGAAGGAGTTATTGGTCATTATCCTGTTTTAGGTATACAAGCTACTTTATTAGATGGTTCTTATCATAGTGTAGATTCAAGTGAACAAGCTTTTAAAACAGCAACTATGATGTGTTTTAAAGAAGCGATGAAACATCTTGATCCATGTTTATTAGAACCTTATGTCATTTTAAACATTTATATTGATGAAGAATATTTAGGTGATTTGATGTCACATGTTAATAAAAAACGTGGTAAAGTCCTTGAAACTGATAGTTTAGATGATGGTTTAATCAAACTTGTTTGTCGTATTCCTCAAGTAGAAATATTAGAATTTGCGATTGATTTACGTTCTATTACTCAAGGTCAAGGATTGTATGATTATCATTTTGATGGATATGAAATCGTGAATGATGATTTAGTAGAAAGATTGTTAAAAAAGTAAAACTTGATAAACGTATTTCAAGAAGTCCTAAGGGACTTCTTTTTTTGGACTATCCGTCCATTGAAAGAAGGAAAAGAGAAAGATAAAATAATAAAAAAGAAATATTTGTGAATTAAATGTGAAACAAATATGAGACGAATTATCTTTAAACATATGATGCAATTAAATCAAGAAAGCTCCTTACATCAATATTAAAAAAAGAGAGTATGCTTTGTACTCTCTTATTTTTCATTTACATATTGTTTGAAAATTCTTCCTCTTTCTTCATAACCCTTGAATTCATCAAATGAACTTGTTGATGGAGAAAGTAAGATGATATCTCCTGGTTCACTTATTTCAAATGCTTTATTAACAGCATCTTTTAAAGTTTCTTCATAATAAGCATTTTGATGATGCATATCTTCTTTAAAACGTTTACCTGCCGCTCCAAAAGTCACGAGCTTTTTAATACATGAATTATAAGTAGACATTTCTTGTAAGTCTAATCCTTTATCAAAACCACCCATTAATAGAATAACCGGTTGTTTAAAAGCTTTTAAAGCAATAATACTTGCATCTGTATTTGTTGCTTTTGAATCATTATAAACTCTAACACCATTATATTCTCTAACGAATTCAATACGATGTTCAACCCCTTTAAAATGACTCACAACATCTTTAATCACTCGAGGACTTACTCCAGCAACTAAACAAATAGTAGTCGCAATCATAATATTTTGGACATTATGATCTCCTACAATCTTAATATCCTTTAAATCAATAATATGTTCCCCTCTAAAATAAATCGCTTGATCAATAATGCTACAATCAGCTGGTTTATTTAAAGATTGTGTTAAAACACAACAATAAACATGATATCTTTGTAAATATTCTTGTAAAGTTTCATCATCAATATTATTAACAAAAACTTCATCATCACTTTCACAATTTTCATAAATACGCATCTTAGAAGCATAATATTCATCTAATGAAGCCATATAATCTAAATGATCAGGTGTTAAATTAATAACAGTTGAAATTTCTGGTCTAAATTTATCAATATCTAGTAATTGGAAATTAGACATTTCAATAACAATATAATGATTTTCTTCTTCTAATAAATTATTTTCTAAAACAACATCACATAAAGGTTTACCAATATTACCTGCAAAATGAACATGTTCATATTGTGCTTTTAATATTTCATAAATCAAAGTAACAGTTGTTGTTTTACCATTTGTCCCTGTAACAGCAATATAATGTTGTTTTTTAGCTACTTGATAAGCCAATTCAATTTCTGTATAAACAGGAATACCTCTTTCCTTTAATCTTAAAATAAAAGGTTTATGATAATTAATTCCTGGATTTTTAACAACAAAATCAAAGTCTCTTTCAAAAAGTTCATCTGGATGTCCACCAGCAATAATTTCAATACCTGCATCCAAGTATTCTTGATATCCTTCAATCTTTTCTAATTCTTTTCCTTCATTGATTGTAATTGTTGCATTTAACTTTTGTAATAACTTGACTGCTGCCTTACCACTTCTAGCAAGACCAATCACTAAAACCTTTTTCCCTGTTAACATTTTACATAACTCCTATCACAATAGCGATAATACCACAAATAAATCCAATAAACCAAAATGAAATCGTTACTTGTTGTTCAGACCAACCTAACATTTCAAAATGATGATGAATTGGTGCCATTTTAAAGACACGTTTTCCTCTTGTTTTAAAAGAAACAACTTGAATAATTACTGATAAAGTTTCCATTAAGAAGACACCACCAACAACAATTAACAATAATTCTTGTTTTGTTAGGATTGCTAAAATAGCTAAAAATCCACCAAGTCCAAGAGAACCAACATCTCCCATAAAAATACGTGCAGGATGATAGTTAAAATACATAAATCCAAGTAATGCTCCAACCATTGCTGTAGCATAACTTGCAATCGTATAATCTTTAATCATAATAGCATAGATGATAAATGGTGCAATTGCAACCATTGAAAGACCTGTCGCAAGACCATCCAAACCATCAGATAAATTAACACCATTACTTTCACCGGTAAACATAATAAATACTAAAACAGCATAGAACCAACCAAAATCAATATTTACTTTCACAATTGGAATAGTCACTTCTGTTGTAAAACCAGGTACAAAATTTTCTAGATACAAATAACATCCTACTGCCAAAATAGCTTGCATCAAGAATTTTTGCCATGCTTTCAATCCTTCATTTTGATGTTTTAAAATAATTAAAGCATCATCAATAAATCCAATTAAACTATAACCTACTAAAACAATTGTAATTAAAATCAAATTAGGATTTGTTATATTTTTATAATTTACAACAAACGCCGCAATCACTGCCGCTAAAACAAAAACAACACCACCCATTGTAGGTGTTCCACCTTTTTTCTTATGTGATTCTAATCCCTCTTCTCTTTCTACTTGTCCAAATTTCATTTTATGTAGAAATGGGATGACTTTAGGCATTGCAAGTAAAACTAATAAAAGTCCAATACCAAATGCCAACATTAACTTTATAAAGTTTTCCATAAACTTCATTCCCCTTCATTCTTTATTTCTTTTACACTATACCACACTTTTTTATCTCCTTCAAATTTCTAAAAAAAACGTTCTCTTTTTTTGAAAATTATCATTTTTCTTATAAAGACATATTAGAATTCACTACCTTTTATTAATAAGGGGGAAATTATAAAAGAAAACAACACAAGTATGGAAAATCTTTACAAATTAGATGGTAAAGTTCCAATTTTAAAAGCAATTCCTTTTGGATTGCAGCATATCTTAGCAATGTTTATTGCAGGAATTGCAACTTTGATTCAATTATATCCTATTTAGAAAATCGGTTCACGTTTACCTATTGTTATGGGTGTCTGCTTTACTTTTGTAGCTATCTTAACCTATGTAGGTGCTACTTATAGTTATGTAAGTGCCATAGGTGCAGTTTTAATAGGTGGACTAATTGAAGGTTGCTTAGGACTATTTGCACGTTATTGGAAAAAATTATTACACCAATCGTTGCTGCATCTGTTGTTACGTCCATTGGTTTTTCACTTTTTTCTGTTGGAACACGTTCTTTTGGTGGAGGTTACAGTGAAAGTTTTGGCTCTGCTAAAAATTTACTTTTAGGGATTATCACTTTAGTAGCTTGTTTATTATTTAATATTTTCGCAAAATCATATTGGAAACAATTATCTGTTTTATTTGGTTTAATTGTTGGCTATATTCTTGCTATTTTTATGGGAAAAGTAGATTTATCTGTTATTTTTAATGGTGGATTGATTGCTTTACCTCATCTACTTCCTTTTAAAATGAAGTTTGATCTTGGCGCGATTATCGCTGTCGTCGTTGTTTTCTTAGTTTCAGCTGCTGAAACGATTGGTGATACTCAGCCCTTGTAAACTCAGGATTAAACCGTGAAGTTACAGAAGAAGAAATTTCTGGTTCTTTAGCTTGTGATGGTTTTTGTAGTTCTATTTCATCATTATTTGGTTGTCCACCGATTACTTCTTTTAGTCAAAATGTTGGTTCAATCAATATGACAAAATTCGTCAATCGTTTTACGATTGCTACAGGAACTATTTGTATGATCTTAGCGGGTTTACTTCCACCTATTGGTAATTTCTTTTCATCATTGCCTGAATCTGTTTTAGGTGATTGTACAATTATGATGTTTGATACTATTCTTACAAGTGGAATTGAAATGATTTCTAAAGCTGGATTTAATCAAAGAAATGTAACAATTGTTGCTTTATCATTAACTGTTGGAATTGGATTTACTTCAGGAACAGAAGCTAATATTGGGCATATTTTTCCACAAATCATTCAAGATGTTTTTGCTGGAAATTGCGTTGCTGTTGTTTTTGTTGTTTCAATTATTCTAAGTCTTGTTTTACCTAAAGATATGGATATTAAAAAGATAAAATAAAAATACGCTTTTGCGTATTTTTATTATTGGATTGTTCCAATTTCAAGTGATTTGATTTTTTCAACAATCATATCCATTGCTGTACCTTCATCTTCACCTTCTACAACAATTTCAATTTTTGCCTTATGAGGAATTCCAAGAGACAAAACACCCATTAAAGACTTCATATTTACTGATTTTTCATTATAATTGAGCGTCACATGACTTTTATAAAGTTTAACCGCATCCACTAATTCAGTAGCTGGAGAAGCATAAAGACCTACAGGATTTGTAATTTCAATATTCACTTTTTTTGCCATAATAATCTCCCCTTTTCTATATATTTATTATAGCACGTTTTTACTGATTTGATTTACCTTTTTTCAATAATAACAACATATGGCGAATTGTTTTTATTCATCATCTCAAACTTTGCTACATTATATAGTTTATGATCTAAAGTACGAAAATATGCATCCAAATTTGTACTTTCTTTCCCTTGATCATGTCCAATATAAACAACCACATACAAACATCCACCTTTGACTAAATGTTCCAAAGCTTTTTTTATTGTTTTTAAGGTTGTTTCATACTGTGTTACACATTCATGATTGCCACCTGGTAAATAACCTAGATTAAAAATTCCAACCTCAAAATCTCGAACATCTTCATCAAAATATTCATGACTTTTTAAAAATAAAGTAATATTCTTTTTTCTCTTTACTAATTCTTTTGTATTATTTAACGCTAATGATTGAATATCATAACTATAAACATGATGACAATATTCACTTAAAAACAGTGTATCATGACCATTTCCCATCGTAAAATCAATCCCGTTTTGATATTTATGTTTTTTTATCCTTTGATGTACAAACTCAATCATAGATTCCATTTTCTTCACCTCTTATTTTTTACCATAAAATCCTTTTGGACAATCCACCTTAAATTCATATTTCTTTTTAGTAACAGGATGAATAAAACCAAATGCATGTGCATGTAATCCAAGCCTTCTCAGTGGATTCGTTGTTGCTCCATATTTCTTATCGCCAACAATTGGATGATGAATATTTGATAATTGAACTCTGATTTGATTTTTTCTACCTGTATCTAATTGTATTTCTAAAAGGGTTTGGTTTTTCATTTCTTTAATGGCTTTATAATGCGTAATCGCAAGTTTCCCTTTTTCTTTACTTGTAACATAAACTTGTTGACTTTTACTTTCTGCCAAATAGTTTTTTAATGTGCCATTTTTTAAGCCTTTACCTTCTACTAAAGCCATATAGCCTCTTAAATAAACGATTTTATTCCAATCTTTTTGTAATAAATCTCTTATTTTTTCATTTTTACAAAACATTAAAACACCAGATGTTTCTCGATCTAAACGATGAACAATAAATACTTTTTGTTTTCTGTCTTGTTTTTTTAAATATTCACTTACATAATGATAAGCTGTTTTTTCTTTTTCTTTACCATCTGACATGCTTAATAAACCAGAAGGTTTATTGATTACAACAAATTCTTGATCTTCATATAAAATCTCTAATGAAGATGTATTTTCTTTTTTGATTTCTACTTGGTCATTTTCATGTAATAAATAATCAAACTGACTAATTTGTTGGTTATTTACATAAACTTGTTTATATTTTAATAAGTTTTTAGCATTTTTGCGATTATAAGATAACAATAGATAATCCATTAATAACATTTCTTTTTTTACTTTCATTTTTTTCTCCTAAAAAAATGCAAAGAAATCTTTGCATTTTACATTCTTACAATATTTTGTGAATTCAATAAAACAAGTATTGATTCTAAAATATAAATTAAACAAGCTACCCACCAAGGAATAAATGAAATAACTGCTAATAATACAACAAGCAAGCTAATCACAATCCCAATAAAAGTATTTCCAATATTAATACTCTTTTGTTTTCTAGCTATTTTTAATAAATCAATAATTGTATCAAAATTAGAATCCGTCAACATAATATCACTATTACGTTGTACTTTTTCATTATGCACACCACCACGAGAAATGGCAACAGAAGCCTTTTGAAGTAAAGCAATATCTTTATCACAATCTCCAATATAAGCAACAGGTCCAGCAACAAGTGTTTTATCCATAACTTTTAATTTTTGTTCAACACTATAATTGTTATAAATTGTATATTCATCATTTTCTAAATCAACCGGTCCGTCATTAAAAATAATCAATGATTTATGTAATCCTTTGATTTTTTCAAAAAGATCCATTTCTTCTTCTGTTGTTTCAATACCATCAAAACGATCATAGATAATTGTTGTACATGTATTTAAATCATCCAACCCGCTATTTTCTTTAATCGCAATTTTTTTAGAGAATGCTTTAGCTATTCCCGCAAGTAAAGTAAAGGATGCTCCTTGAACATAGGCAAAACTTCCAGAAACAGTCAACATAATAATTCCTAAATACATATATTTTAAATTATCTGTTAAATTTATTAATGGTAAAACAACACAGCATACTAAACCAACAATAATTAAAGCTTTAGAATAAACATCAGAAACTTTAAAAATAATTTTTTCTGTATGTGATGAAGACATTGGTGCATTCATCGCAATATCTAAAACTTTAGACATTGCTGAATCTTCATATAAAGCTGTTGTTTTTACATGTAAATATCCTTCTGTAACAACAGTTCCACTATAAACTTCATTTCCAATTTTTGATTTAATACATACATCACTACCATCAATGGCATAAACATCCAATTTAGCATTTCCCTTAATAATTTTACCACCTAAAGGAATGGTTTCACCCTCATTGACAACGATAACATCTCCAATATCAAAGTCACCTAAAGGAATCATTTCTTCTTTTCCTTTACGCAATCTTCTTCCTAAGTTTTGATGTGCTACTAAATCATCGATCTTTTCCATAGACCATTGTGTTACTTGCATAATCAATTGTTTACCAGCTTGATACATGATAGAAACAACCAACGCTTCAATAAATGCTCCATAGATCCATCCCATAAAACAAGCTAATAAAAAGATATTATTTTCTGATAAATAATTTTTTAACTGTAAATCTCTTTTAGCTTCAACAAGTACTTTTTCATTACAAATAAGTAAAGCTATCATCCATCCTACATAAGTTAAAAATGAAGTATCTCCAAAAGTAACCAATCCAAGTGCAATACCTACACATAATAAAGCAATTCTTGCATACTTTTGTACATATTTTTCATTAAATAAATCTTGTGATTTAAAGGGCTTTTTCCATTGTTCTACTTGTATTTCAGGATTAACATTTTCAACAATACGTGAAATACGAGGTAATGCTTTTGCTGAAGTTGTTAATGTTAAAAGTTTGTTTTGAAAATCTAATTGAACATTTTCATAAACACTATATTTAGAAAGAATGTTTTGTATTTCGTGTGCATCTTCTTCACTTTCCAAATTCGTAAACATGAAGATTTTTTCTACTTTTGCTTGATTAGAAACATACTCTCTTTTCTTTCGATTGACCATTTCTTGAAGTACATAATCCATCTTTGATTCATCTAAATAGTTTTGTATATTATCTGGTCGTGCACAATTAAACGAAATAGAATCCTTATTTATTTTAATATGTGACACTTCTTGCATACTATTTAACTTTAAAGATAAAGCATTGATATCATCATTACTTACATGATCAATATAATATACACGTTCCATATTCTTTACTCCTTTTTATGCAACTTATTTTATCATACTTCTTATAAAATTCAAAATTTCTACTTTCCTTCATTCGTCTTTTTATGTTTGATAATCAAAAAATTTTGATGGAATTCTTTTTCTGTACAAGATAAAGTGAACTCATCACCATATACTTTATAATAAAGTTGTTCATTTATTTCTCCTTTAATAACACAATCATAGATTGCTCCTTTTTCAAATAAAGTATTTTCTTCTTTTCCAATAATGATGTTCATTGACTTTATACATCTACATAAACATCTTTTACCTGAATTTGCGATGATGATCACCTCATTTCTTTATTATTGTACATCAGCTTTCTATTTATGACAAACTTCCTTTGAATATGATATAATAAATGATGAATAAGCAAAGGGGGCATTTTATGAAAATAAAAAAATTATTTATTTTTTTTATTTCTACAATGACATGTCTTTTTTGTATTACCGGCTGTTCAAACAATGATTCAAAAAAGGAATCAAAAAAATTACGTGATTCATCTCCACAATTATATTTACCTTCTACCGACTATCAAGTTACTTATCAAGAAAATAACGTAAGTGTTGATGCGTCACATACATCTTCAGGATATATTATGGTTAATTATAGTGGACATAATGAAAAAGTTAAAATACAAGTAACCTCTCCTGATCAAAATAATTATACATATCCTGTTACGTATTTAAATCAATTTGTTACATATCCTTTACCAGGAGGAAATGGTACTTATAAAATAACTGTTTTAGAATCCGTTGATCTGACTAAAAATCTCTATGCAACTTGTTTTACACAACAAATAGATGTCTCTTTAGAAAACGAGTATCTACCATTTCTTTATTCTAATTATTATATTTCATTTAATAAAGATTCTCTTTGTGTCAAAAAAGCACAACAACTCGCTAAAAAATGCTATTCATCTTTAGATGTTGTTTCAAATGTTTATAATTACATTATTAAAAATATAAAATATGATAAAGAAAAAGCAAATAATGTACAATATGGTTATGTCCCTGATCCTGATCAAACATTAAATGATAAAACAGGTATTTGTTTCGACTATGCCTCTTTAACTTGTGCGATGCTTAGATCTCAAGGAATTCCTACAAAACTCGAAGTAGGTTATGTTGGTGAAGTATATCATGCCTGGATTAGTTGTTATGTAGATGAAACTGGTTGGATAGACAATATTATTGAATTTGATGGCAAAGACTGGTCTTTATTAGACCCAACTTTAGGAGCGAATAATAAAAGTAAAGATGTAAAAAAATATATCGGTGATGGTAGTAAATATATAGTAAAATATACATATTAGAGGGGATGATATTTATGAATAAAAAGAATGAAGTACTTACAAATTTAGAATTATCTAGCTTTTGTAAACAAATGTCTATGATTTTAAAAGCTGGTATTTCACCAATAGAAGGTATTTCTATGATGATAGAAGATAGTCAAAATGAAAATGAAAAACAACTTTTAGAAAAAATCTATGAAGATTTAACAATGACATCTTCACTTGCTATATCTTTAAAGAAAACATCTGTTTTTCCTGATTATATGATCCAGATGCTAGAAATCGGTGAAGAAACTGGAAGAAATGATGAAGTTATGGATGCATTGTCTCATCATTATCAAAGAGAAGAAATGATTTTACAAAGTATAAAGAATGCTATTACTTATCCAATGATCATGATTTTGATGATGGTTGTCATTATTGTTATTTTAATGACAAAAGTAATGCCTATTTTTAATCAAGTTTTTCAACAATTAGGTCATGAGATGACTGGATTATCTAAAGGAATTCTTTTACTTGGAAATACTTTATCTAAGTATGCTGCTGTTTTTATTATTATTTTATTAATTGTAATTGGTTTTATCTTTTATTTATTACACAATAAAAAAGGAAAAGAAAAATTTAAAACTATTTTCTATCATTTTAAAGGTATAAAAAATTTATTTCATAAAATATATGCTTGTCGTTTAGCTGGAGGAATGTCTCTTTCTTTAAAAAGTGGGCTCCCTTTTGATCGTTGTATCGAATTATCCAAAGAACTTATTTATGACAAACATTTTCAAAAAGAAATCAATGATTGCCAAAATCTTTTAGATGAAGGATCGAGTCTAGCAAAAGCTTTTCATGATAGTCATATTTTTACTGGTGTTCAAGCTAGAATGTTGAATATTGCTGAAAAAGCCGGTCAAGTAGACTCTATTATGGATGATATTGCTAATCAATTAGAAGATGAAATTGATGAAAAAATAAGCTCGTATATTAATATTTTAGAACCAACACTTGTTATTATCCTTTCTATTATTGTTGGAGTTATCTTATTATCTGTCATGTTGCCGCTTTTAGGAATTATGTCAAATATATAGGGAGGTACTTTTTATGAGATTCACAAATCAAAAAAGAAATCATCCTTTTAAAAATATTGTTATTTCTGTCATTATTTTTTTAAGTGTTGCTGGTCTATTTAATTATGGTGTTCAATCTATGTCTAAACAATCTATAGATGAACAACAAACCAATTTAGAAACGGCAATTGAAAGATGCGTTAGTCAGTATTATGTTCTTGTTGGTCACTATCCAGAAAGTTTAAATGTTTTAGAAAAAGAATACGGTTTAACTTATAATAAGAAAATCTTTTTTGTAGATTATCAAGTGCTCGGTGAAAATATTGCTCCTGATATCGTTGTCATCAGGAAGGAGGGAGCATATGAATAAAAATAAACATGTAATTGATATGATTTTTCCAATTGCTTTATTCTTTGTTTTTATCAGTAGTTGTTTTATTGTTTTAATTCTTTCTTTTCATACGTATAGAAAGACCGTTCAATTAGAACAAAGTAATTATCAAACACGCACTGCTCTATCCTATATTACTCAAAAAATACATCAAAATGATTTGATAGACAGTGTTTCATTACAACAAATTGATCAAAAAGATGTTTTGGTATTAAAGTCATCTTATAGTCAAGGCAAATATACAACTTATCTTTATGAAGATAAGGGTTATTTAAAAGAGTTATTTATTTCTAATCAACTTGAATTTGATAAAGATGATGGTAAAAAAATAATGCCTGTATCACATTTAAAAATGCAACAAATCAATACTTATTTATACCATTTTTCATGTATTGTAGATCATAAAGAAATTAATACAAATGTTGCAGTCCAATCAAAATAAAGGAGGTCTAAAATGAAAAATATTAATAGACAAACACATACTTTTATTTTCGAATTAGTAATTGCCATTGCTTTTTTTGCTTTAGCATCAAGTATATGTGTTCAATTTTTCGTTAAAGCCCATTCTTTATCTAAAGAAACAAATGATATCAATATTTCTATGAATTTAGCAACAGGCTATGTAGAAGAATTTTTAAATGATCCTACAATTTATCAAGTTAATCAAGAATATATTCATTATTATGATAAAAACTGGAAAGACTGTCATAAAAAGAATTCAACTTATTCTATTAAAATTTATTGTAGTGATAAAGACTCAATAGAAACAATTCATGTAAGAGTCTATCATTACCACAAAAAGATTTATTCTATTACAAGTGATCAATATATAAAGGAGGATAACCATGAATCATAAAAAATCTTTTCCAATTATTAATATGGGAACTTCTTTATTACTTGTTGTTTTTATTGTTATTTGTTTAATTGTTTTTGCAACACTTTCTCTGTCTAGTTCTCTAAGAGATCAAAAATATACAGATAAAGCTGTTTTAAAAACTGAAAATTATTATTTAGCTTATTCTCATGCACAAAAACAATTAAAAGAAATTGATCAAGCAATCATTAGCCATAAAGATTTATCTTCTCTTAAAAATATAGAAATTTCTTTAAAAGATAATAATACGTACATTTCATTTAAAGAAAACATTGATCAATATCAAGATTTAGATGTTGAAATTCAATTAACTCAAGATCAAGACAGATATAAAATTATTAAATGGCAAGAAGTAACTTCCAAAGAATGGAAAAATGAAAGTACACTTCCTCTTTTAGGAAGTGAATAGGAGAGTATTATGAATATTGTAAATTTATTAGAAAAAGCTGTCGAAGCACATGCTTCAGACATATTTATTGTCGCTGGTTTGCCTATCTCTTATCGTGCAAATGGTTCTATTCATCATGAAAATGAAGAAAAACTTATGCCACCTCAAACAAAAAAATATCTAGAAGAAATATATGAACTTGCTGGCAATAGAGATATTAATATTCTAGAAGAAAAAGGTGATGATGATTTTTCCTTTGCATTACCAGGAATTTCTCGTTTTCGTGTAAGTTCCTATAAGCAAAGAGGTGCCTTATCTGCTGTTGTAAGAATCATCACTTTCGATTTACCACAACCTGAACTTATAGGTATTCCTCAACAAATTATTGATTTTTCTAAATTGTCTAAAGGTCTTGTCTTAATTACTGGACCTGCAGGAAGTGGTAAATCAACAACACTTGCTTGTATTATTAATGAAATTAACAAAACACAAGAAAAACATATTATTACACTAGAAGATCCTATTGAATTTTTACATAGACATCAAAAAAGCATTGTAAGTCAAAGAGAAGTAAAAGTTGATACTAAAAGCTATGTAGTCGCATTACGTGCTTCACTACGACAAAGTCCTGACGTTATTTTACTAGGAGAAATGCGAGATTATGAAACAATAGATGTAACTATGACAGCAGCAGAAACCGGTCATCTTGTTTTTTCTACCTTACATACAATTGGTGCAGCTAACACAATAGATCGTATTATTGATGTTTTTCCAGCAAGCCAACAAAGACAAATTGCTGTACAACTCTCAATGGTATTACAGGCCATTGTTACTCAACAACTCGTTCCTGATATTAATGGAGAACTGATTCCTGTCTTTGAAATTATGACAGTCACACCTGCAATTCGTAATATGATTAGAGATCATAAAATACCTCAAATTGATGGTATCCTTTATGCATCTAATAAACCTGATATGATTTCAACTGATATGAGCTTACTCAATCTCTATAAAGAAGGAAAAATCACAAAAGAAACTGCATTGAACTACGCTACAAATGAAGAAATGTTAAAAAAGAAATTGTAAAATTAGAGCCCATTTTCTAAAATGAAAATGGGTTTTTATTAACAAATGATTCTTAAAACATCTTCTTCATTATTGATGTTAAAGATATTTAATGTAAGTTCATTCAATTTTTCTAGCGATGTTTCTGTAAGTCTTTCTTCTAAAGGACTTGATAAAGTTCCTAGTTTCACTTTAAGTTGTTCTTTTAAAGTAAATCGTAAAGTATTTAGTTTTCCTTTTTCAAGTCCTATAAGTTCTCCTTTCTCTAATCCCAATACTTCTCCTTCATCTCTCATTCTTTGAAATAATTGATCCATTGCCTTACACATATTGATTTCATCTCCTTCTGGTAAGTCTTCTTCTTTAATGTCTGTGTGTGTAAAGATAGCTGCCATCTTAAAACTTTCTACACTGATCATTCGATTTGTTCTTAACTTTTCATAGTCTCCTTTAAACATACTCTGACTGATCTCTACGACTTCTTTTAATCGTTGATTTTTAAGCATTCCAGAATCTATTTTTTGAAGCTCTAAGACTGGTAGTTTCCAATCATTGATATAGTCTTTCATCTCAGGTGGTATTTTTAAGCTTTCTTTTAAAGATTTTGGATAGGTCCATTCCTTATCTCCCGTATAAAAGACAAAGCTTCCTACTGGTCGTACTTCTTTTCCACTTTCTACCTGATTGATATAAAGCTGTGCATCATAGTTGAGTATACGAATAATCATATTCTTATCCAAAGTACTTTGATGCTCTACACCAATGATCATATACTCTCCATTGATACTTGCTTTTCTGACGATATCTCGATATCTTTTCGTTTCCATTGGTAATGCTTCTTTACCTATCAATGTTGAAACATCATTTTCTCTTGAAACAAGTTCTTCAGGTTTAATGATCTGTTTTCCTTGAAAAAATGCATAATTACAGATATCAGCAAAACATCCATCATCTCTAAACAGCTTTTTACAAGTACTATCACTTGCATTTCTTATTTGGCTCATTTTTTTACCTCCTTACATGAGTGTTTTATAGTTAGTAATCATCGCTATTTAAATCTTTTTTTAATATTGATGTAAGGAGTTTTCTTGATTTAATTGTATCATATGTTTAAATATAATTCGTCTCATATTTGTTTCACATTTGTCTCAAATTTAATTCACAAATATTTCTTTTTTATTATTTTATCTTTCTATTTTCCTCCTTTCAATGGACGAATAGTCCAAAAAAAAGCCCATGATAATGGACTTCTGAAACTAACATCTATTTTTTAAATTCTACTTTATGTAACAAACTTCCTAAAATTTCTAATAATAGAATAAATGCTATTAAACAAAATAAAGCAATTTTACCACTACCTGTTGTCAAAGATTGTGCAATACCACCAATGACAGGAATTGATAAAACAACTTTACCCATATAATTATTATAATTTACAGGGTTCATATCTTTTGTTTGATTTGCATCTCCTTTTGTAATAAATTCACCAGAAAGTTTTTTATTCGTAACAACTCTATGTGTCACTATAGAAGAGGCATCTTTAGCACCATAAAATGCAATAACATCTTTTTTTTGAATTGTTTCAGGTTCTTGATACTTTACATAAACAAGACTACCTACAGGAATTGCAGGTTCCATACTACCACTAATGACAGTATAAATATTATATCCAAATGCTTTAGGAACAGTTAATGGTATACACCCTAATATTAAAACAATTAATAAAATAGTACCCAGCAAGCTACATACTGTAGCTACTGGGTTCTTTTTCTTTTGTGACATTAAACTCTTTTCTTTCTAATTGTCATAAATGCTACAATAATTCCTACAATTGCTGCAAGCGAGATTGCTATACCTGCATAAATTGGTGTTGAACTATTTTTTTCATTATTAACTGAAATATTAGATTTTGGTGTATCTTCATCATCTAAATCAACTAAACCTTGTGGAACATCTTCATCTCCAGCTGTTGTCGTATCCCCATCATTATTTTGTGTTACGCCTGTTGCATTTCCTGTTCCATTATTACCTTGATTTGCATTTGTTGAAGGTGTTGTTGAAATAACTGTTGTAACAATATTTGTATTTTCTATTATTTCACCCGTTTCACCTGGTTTATAAGTAAATGTGAAGACATTTTCTTTCTCATTTTCAACAAGTGTTTTTGTAAGAGCATAGGATTGAGGTATATAACTATCAATATATTTATAAGCTACAACCGGTTTATCTCCTACATTTCCATATAAAACAGTATCTTCAGATAATTGCTTACCATTTTCATCTACATAACGTATCGTATAAGCAACCTGATTACCTTTTACTCCATAAACAACAACATAATCTAAATCACCATTAACTACAAAAGTTGCAGGATCCAAATTATCAACACTATCATGCCCACTCAAACGAATACCTTTAACATAATATTTACTATCTTGAGGTAATTCTATTTGTGATAGATCTAAAGAAACCATTTGTCCTTTAGAAACATTTATACTCATTTCATTTTGACTATTAATTGTTCCTTGATTACCAGTATATAAAGTAACTTTATATCCATATGCACAGACTTGTGTATAAGCAAGAGAAAGGAAAACTGTCAAAGACATCATCATGATAAATAATTTTTTTAATCGCATCATCATTTATTCTCCTTTCTTTTCATCTTTTGATTTTTTCTTAAAGAAAATTGCAAGGATAATGAGTAACAAACCACTTACTAAACCTAATGCACAATACCATAAAATATTTGTACTATCTCCCGTTTTAACAGTAGAATAAACATTTTTATGTTCTATTTTATTAACAGTTACTGCTGGATTAGAGACGTTTTCTACAGCGAAATTCATTTCCAATTGTGCCATTGTCGCTTGATAACTATTCCCTTGTGTTTCTCCATCAACACTTAGTGTAAGTGTGACATACCCAACATCATTTTTAGCCAATCTTCCTAAATAGAAATAATCATCAAGACCTTTAATTTCTTTTAACCCTTGTGAACTATCTCCTCCAACAGTAGAACTGTCATAAATTAAAGTTTCATTATTTTGACTATCTACATAAGCTAGACGATATTCATAAGCACCATTAGTTGCCTTTGATCCATCTTCCAATGTCTTAATAATTTCATTTGTCATATACCAATCAGTATATTGACTATTTTTATTTTCGATTTTAACTTTTAAAGTCATTGAATCTCCAGGCTGAATATTACTTAATTCATCATTCATTTGATCTTTACCAAAATTAGTTGTCATTTGGCTACCATCAAATGAAACTTTCCAATGATCTTTTCCTACTAATTCTTTAGCTTGAACTGTTGAAAAAGTACCAACCATCATCATAAGTGCCATAGCAAGGCACAAAATTCTTTTTTTCATCATCTGTACCCTCCTATCCTAAACTCAATTCAGTTTCATCGTCATTAACATTCACATCAATTCCCCAAGCACTCTTAATAGCATCTTTCGCATTATGAGTTTGTACTGCATCAACTTCTGCATCTAATGTAAATGTATATCCATTATAAGTATACTGATATTTAATTGTTTTTTCATCTTCTACTTTCGTATACATTGTTGACAATTGATTACTAATACGAATAGTTTTCATAAAATCCGGTGTTGTTTTCTTACTTTCAACTACCTTTGTATAATATAAAACAACACGTTCATCTGTTGATTGAGCCTCATTAATGACCCATCCATCTTGATTAAATCCTAATTCAATCAATGCTGGTGATAAATCAACATTTTTCCCTTCTTTATCTTGCCAACTCTTTGTTAAAACAACTCTTACAAAAGTATCAATATTACCACTGTTTTCTACAGCTAACTTTTCATCATAAGTTTTTCCTAAAACAAACTTTTCATCATCTTTTAATAAATTTTGAAGAAGTTTACCTTCACCATTAGTTGTTGCATCTCCTTGATCATCATACGTCTTTGAACTAACAACCTTTCCATTCTCCTTTAAAGAAACTCCAATTGTAGACATATCCATAGAAGCTGAATATTGATCACTATAATATGTGAGTGCTGCACGTGCACTTCCTACACCACTTCCAAGTAATAAAACAGCAGCTATACCAAGAAGGATTGTAGGTTTCATAAAAATCGATTTCACTTTTTTCATTACCATAACCTCCTACTCTGTTTCATAAACTTGTTGCCAATTAGCAATTAAGTTTCCTTGATCATCATAAACAACCGGTGTAAATTCTTGAATAACAACGATATTATAATCTTTATCCTTATTATCATCATTTACTTCAGGTAGTGTATATTTAATATTTAATTCACTTGTTTTATCTTTAGAAGAAAGCACTTTATTATAATAAATATACCCATCATCACTTTCTTGCCAATTCTTACCTAAATTATATTTAATTTTAAGGTTATCCGCTGCAAAAACTTTAATTCTCACAAAACAATCATAATCACCAACATTAGTAATCACAACATGTTTCCCATCTTTATCAACATCTTCTTCAATCTTTGTATCTGTAAAACCTAAATTCATTTTATATCCACCAGTTGCATTCGTATGAGTCGTAAAATATCCCAAAGCCTTACCAATACCTAAAGTAGAAATCATCACAAGAGCAACAATAGATAATACTAATTTTTTGTTTAATTTTCTCATATCTCTATCCTCCTACTCTTGAACTGTCTTATTTTCTTTACTTTGTTTAACTGTATAATCTTGATCTTCTTTTGAATATTTATAATTATTAACAATTCCATAACCACCATGAATTTCATTAGAAGCTTTATTTTCAAAACTTGCCGTTGCAATCTCTTGACTATCTTCATCTGCCACTAATGATTCCAAAACTTTTTTAGAATCACCAACAATTTCATAACCAGCTCCTGTATAAACTTCCGTAACAGTTACTTTTGAACCTGCTGGAATATCGGCAATTCTAATTGTTTTCTCTTTTACTTCATCAAAATTTAAAGTAATAAATCTTGTTTCTTTTTGATTTTCAATTGTTTCAATATCAACTTGATAAACAAATGTTGCATTTGTTGTTAAAGTTGTATTTTGACTTGTTAATTTTTTAGTAATTTGAATAGAACTCATTCTTAATTCTCGATCAGCTTTAATACCAATAGCTTTCGAACCAACTAAATCATAATACCATGTATCATCCTTTTTAGTTGTATAATAATAATTATTTGGAAGAGAAACTAAATAAGGTGTAAACTTATAAGAATAATATTGACTATTCATATCATTAACAACAACTAAATAAAGTCCTGTTTGTAAATTTGTTAGCTTAACATATCCGCCTTTTAAAGTTGCTGTATAAGCTGGAGTAGCATCTTTAATGACTTTAGAAGCTTCACTTGCTCTTTGTTTCCAAGTCTTCGCTGATTGAGTTGCATCATATTTAACAGTTGACCAATCAATGTCTTTAAAGGCATCTAAACCGGTATAATTGCCACCTTGGCTAATAGAAGCAACCCTATAAAGATCCGCCTGAACATCATTTTTCGATAAATCCTCAGCATAACTATGAGAGCTAATTGAAATTTCTAAACTACATTTTTTATTAACATCTACAGGTAATGCTGCTTCAACATTTGGTAAAACAACAACCGTAAACATCATTATCAACGCTATAAAGATAGCCGATAACTTACAAAATTTCTTTTTCATCCTCATATCCTCCCTTATTTCTTTTTATTAAAAACATATCTCATTATAATAATAACAAGTATCGTAATTGATAAACCTAAAACTAAAATCAACATATAATAGTTTTTAATAGACTCTAACATTCTATCTCCAACAGATTGTTTAACATCTTCTTCACCATTATATTCAACACGATGTCCTCTTACAATTAAACGATGACTATTCACTCCATAAGGTGTACAAGTAAATAATGAAACATAATCTTGACCCTCAGTAATAGACAAAGCATTTTGTAAAGTTTGATGATCATCTTTATCAACCATTGGTAAAATTTGATCTACTTCATAAGCTAAAACCTTATCTAAAATATGCAAATAAAATTTATCACCTGTTTGTAGTTGATCAATATCAGTAAACAATTCTGCACTAGGAAGACCTCTATGCGCTGCTAAAACACAATGTGTACTTTCACCTCCAATAGGAAGTTTAGACCCATTAATATGACCAACACCCGTTTGTAAAACATCATCACTTGTCCCATGATAAATAGCTAATTTAATATTGATTTCAGGAATAGAAATATATCCCATGATTCCATCATTATTCATATTTAAAACTCGATTATATTCACTATTTTCACTATCCTTGGACTTTTCACCAAACACATCAGCAAAAACATTATTCCCACTTATTGTTTCATTAAATGCTTGTGCATTTTGCCATTCTTGACTAAAGTCTTCATCAGACATATCATCAACTATTTTTTCATAATTACTAATCAATTTATTTTGTCGATAAGTATTCCATTGATTAGAAACAGTAGGATAAATCATAATACCCAACCCAACTAAGAATAACAATCCAACCAAAATACTCGGTAATCTCTTTTTCATATAACTACTCCTTAGATCTCATCTTTTTATCCTTTTTATATAAAATAAAGATAAAACCACCAGTAACAGCTAAACCAACAATAACCCATAACAAATAATTCGTATGAAGACTTGTAAAACCATTTTTCTTTTCCTTATTTACAACAGATTTGTTATAAGAAACACGATGACCTGTTACAATCAAACGTTGAGTATTCACACCATAAGGTGTACATGTAAGTAACGAAACTAAATCTTTTCCCTCTTGCACAGCCAAAGCTGATGTATCATCAGGTTCAGTTTCAACAATACTATCTACTTCATAACATAAAGTTTTATTCAAAACATGGACTAAAAAGTGGTCTCCCTTTTTAACTTGATCCAAATCAGTAAACAATGTTGCACTTGGCAACCCCCTATGTGCAGAGATAACTGCATGCGTATCTTTACCCCCTACAGGTAAAGAACTTCCTTCCAAATGTCCAGCAGCCTTACTTAATACTTCTTCACTCGTTGTATGATAAATAGGTAACTTCACATCTATTTTAGGAATTTCAACAATACCCATTATTCCATCACCAGCAAGATTTAAAGCTGAAATATATGACTTATCTTCTGACTTTTGATTTTCTGCTTTAATAAATGAATCCGGCAAAATATGCGGTGCTAAAGCATCATTATATGCCTTTGCTTTTTTCATTTCTGCATCATAATCTATTGAATCACTCTTTTGACTTACTATCTTTTCATAGTTACTGATTAAACGATCCTGTCTATAACTATTCCACTTATTGGCAACAAATGGATATACCAATAAGGACAAACCAGCAACGAATATCAAGATTATAACTATATTGCTTAACTTCTTTTTCATCTGGACTCTCCTTATTCTTATATCATTTTAAGAATCAGAGGCTAAAAGCCTCTGATAATTATTTTATTTTTCATGTTTCTTTTTATTCATAAAGAATAATGCAGCAGCTGCAACCATAATTGCACATCCACCTACTGTAAAGATTGTAGTACCAATACCACCAGTTTCAGGTAAAGCACCCACTTCTGTATCTCTCATATCTGTATCAGCAGTAAATTCTGCAGTTGCTTTATCACCAGTAATTGTTAAAGTAGCACTTGAATTAGTTTCATTAATAGAATATCCATCAGGAGCAGTAACTTCTTTAAATTGATATTCACCTTTATCTAAACCTTTAACTACTAATTGACCATTTGCACCAGTTACAACTTCAGTTACGACACCAGTAGTTACTGTTTGATCTTTAGCTAATACATAAGTGTTATTACCTTTATCAACAAATTTAAGAACATTTCCATCTTTATCTAATACGTTGAATCCTGCACCAGCTAATAATTTTTTATCACTTTCTTTTTCATAATCATTTGTTTTTGTTAAAGTAATTGCACCTTCATATAAATCTACAGAATCACTTGAATAATTTTCTGAACCTGTACGACTTACGTTAGCCGTATTTGTTACTTTATCATTTTCAGAAGTTACTAATACATCATAAGTAATTGTAACATCTTTTCCAGCATTACTGTTTGTATCATCAATGAAAGATGATAAATCTAATTCAAATGAATTAGTTGCATCATCAAATGTAGGAGCAATATTTATTTTACTATCCCCTAATTTAACAACAACTGTATCTTTTTTGTATTCTGCACCTGTTAATGCATCAGTTACTTTAAATAACTTATTTGTTGCAGTTGGATCAATTGAAGGAACTTTTACATTAATTGTATAAGTCACTGTTTGACCATTGTGTACAGCACCATCTGCATCATTAACTGTTTTAGTTAATCTAGTTTCTGATCTTTTTACATTTAATTCAGCATTTCTTAATGTTGCTGGATTTCCAGCATAATCAAAATTAATTGGAGCAGCCATAACGTTATAAGTATATTTATTTGAGTTATCTACAACTTTAACAACATATAACCCTGCACCATCTACTTCAGTTTTTCTTCCAGCGTTATCTGTAAATTTAGTAAATCCATTTAAATTTCCTAATCTAGCTAACGCTTTAGAATGAGCAGCACTATTAGCTAATGAAGCTAAAATAGCTTGAGCATCATTTTTTTTATACTCTTCTTTAAAAATTTTAGTTACTTCATCGCTAACAAAAGCCCATCCTGTTTTTGTAGTTTTATCTTGTTTAACAACTTTTAAATAAGATAATGTTACATTTTCGTCTGTAGCAATGTTTTTTACTGTAATTGTTGGATTAGCGGCAGCTACTGGTACTACCATTGCTAGTGCCATCAATAATGAAACCACCATTGCTGAAACTTTTTTAAATAATTTCATATTCTATCTCCCTTTCTTTTTTTATATATATAAGAGTTATGAATAAATAGGAAAACTATTTGTTCATATACTCATAATACCTTTTTCTATATATAGCAACTGCTGCTACCATCATAAGCAACATACCACCTGCCATATACCAATAAATTCCTGTTCCACCTGTTTCAGGTAAAGTATATTTCACATGTATTCTATAAATACCATATTCAGATTTATTCTTTTTACAATTTTCAAAATCAGTAACACATTCTTTGTCATTACCATTTTTACCATCGTTAATAGCATATCCTATATTAGATTCACTATTACCAACCTTATTTCCATTGGTATTTGTGTTACTTTCATCAGTAGCACTACCACCATCATATCCTACTTTTAAGAAGAAATCCGTTCTACCATCTGGTTTAACTTTAGAAATCTTATCTTTCGTAGTTTCTGATGTACATTGATCATCAGTATACCATTGTATAGTTAAATCGCCTTTTGTAATTTTTTCAAATTCTTTCGTTGATTCATTGTACTTATATACAACATTACCTTTACTATTAACAACATTTCCTATATCAAAGACTTTACTATTTCCAATATTAGTATCATCAACTGGAACTGTCTCACCACTATTGATCCAAATATCATCATTACTGGTTGCAATATCAACTTTTACATTCACTTTAGGTTGAGGTAAAACAGCTTCACCAAAACCTGTCGTTATTTTTGAATCTGGACTTACGTTAGTTGGAACGTTATTACCACCTATATATTTGTCACGTGCTTTAACAGTTATTGTTGTGTTCCATTCGCCAGTATTAACATTTGGAATCGTTTGATCAGTCCATCTAATTGCTTGGGTATTATTAACTTCATCATAATACGCCATACCAACTTTGCCATTAGTTCCTGTAACTTCTATTTCACCTTGTTTTAACGCTTCATCCGTTATAACATTTCCATCATTACCTACTAG
The DNA here is from genome assembly GCF_020589955.1 of Faecalibacillus sp. TM498. Classification (NCBI taxonomy): domain Bacteria; kingdom Bacillati; phylum Bacillota; class Erysipelotrichia; order Erysipelotrichales; family Coprobacillaceae; genus Faecalibacillus; species Faecalibacillus sp. TM498. The sequence continues at coordinate 4,527 of NZ_JAJDKB010000030.1, read as the reverse complement.
TTGGAAACGTGGATCAATTACATCAAAAATATTAGCATTTTTAATATCAATATTTTGTGATATTGTTTGTTGAATTTTAGCAAAGATTACCTTTAATTCATCAACATTTGCTGCTGTAAAAGCACAATTTGTTGATGCAATATTTTCAGATAACCAATTAGATGTTTCATCATTCAACTTTAATCCAACTGTATATACCGTTATACCCGATTCTCTTAATTGTCTTGCTATTTCTTTGGAATCATTTTTATCCGTGCCTTCAGAAGGTGCCCCATCTGTAAATAAAATAACATATTGAGGAACATCTGTACGTTTAGAATTAGCTAAATTTGTTTGTGCTATACTTAAGCCTTTTTGAGGAGACGTACCACCAGCTGCATAGATACTTGCAATTGTTTGTTTTAAGCTATTTTTATTATCTCTTGCATTTACTAGATTGCTTAAATTATTTCCATAAGCATTGAATGTTGCAACACCAATTCTACTATTTTCTGAGGATTCTGCTGTTGCTGAAATAAATGCTAAAGATGCTTCTTTTAATCCAGTTAATCCACTATCCAATGTATAAATTGTTGTGTTGTTATCCTTTTTATTTCCATAATAACCTGAAATCTTATCTAGTACATTTACCCAACTACTTCCGTTATAATATTTCCATGTATCATTTATATAAATCATTGGATATTTAGCGTTTTTATAAGTATATGCATTACCATTAGTATGCTTATATGAAACATCTGTTAATGTATTATCATAATAATACACCTTATTAACATCTAAACTATTTTTTACATCACAGTATTTTCCAACAGTTCTAAATCCTCCATTATCTGTAGGATTGTTACTATTCCCATTGTAAAGCATACTACCTGAAATATCTAAAACCATCATAATATCAGCTACTGCTTCTTTTTGAACTACGCTTGAACTTGTAGATAAAGATTTAGCAGTAATGTTAATATCATATGTTCTTTCATCCCAATCTTTTACTTTTGCAGTCTTGTCATATTGTAAAGAGTTTTCAATAATTTCTTGAACCTTTTTATTTTCAATTTTATATTTACCATTTGTTTGTGCTACTTCTTGTTCTTGATCATCTTTAACCAAGTAGAGCTTTGCAACTGCATTATTATTGCTATCAACTGTAACTCTTACTTTCCATGTATCATCAGAAACTAAATAGCCATCTGGAGCACTTACTTCTGTTAAGGTATAGGTACCTTCTTTTAAACCACTAAAAGTAATATTTCCATCACTAGTTGATTTAACTCTACTTGCTTCTTTTGTTGAATCATTTTCTAACTTAAATACTGCATCACTTAATCCATTTCCGTTTTCATCAACCTTTTGAAGATTCAAATCAGCTTTTGGCTTTTCTATAACATCAACAACTTTTGCATTTGGAAGAGTAAATTCCATTTGACAATTAGATTCTCCAGCGCCACGTTCCATATAAAGAATTGTTAATTTATGCGTTTGATTTTTTTGATCTTCTGTTAAACTTCCAGGAGTTAATCCTAATTTACTCCACAAATCAACACTATCTGTAGCTGCAGCATGAATTCCACCTAAATCAATAATGACATTGGTATTATCTAAAACCACCCACATATCATCATCACCGGTAAATTTATAAGTCAAATCACCGACATAATCACCTATTGCGAATTCAACATCATATCTCATTCCAAAAAAGTAATTTGGTGTTCCTTCTGTAGAATAATCATTAAGTGGGAAGAAATTTGAACCACTTGTTGTCACTTCTTTATTATTTTGTGCTGTATCAATAACTGAAGTTAATTTATAAGTATCACCTGTTTTATGAAATTTCAAATTCATACTATCTATATAACGTCTAAGATAAGTTTCTTTTCCATTGATTGTTACTGTTTCATTACTCTTAACAAAGAATCCTGGTTCAGTATAATTAAATTTTACATTTCCATCACTATCTATACCATTCAACAATCCTTTAATTACTTTGCTGCTTCCTGTATAAGCATTAACATCATAGTCATCTTTCATCAATTCATAAGAATATGTTTCATAATTGTTTCCTGTACCTAAATCACTTCTACTTTGATATTCAATATTTTGCCATCCATTCCAATAAACACCTTTCCATGAATTTCTAGATGTACCAGATGTCAATCTTTGATTAGTATTATCTCCTAACATATTAAAAGAATAATATATTCCATTTGATTCACCAGCTTTTACTGTGTAATCATAGAAAGAAGTATCTCCTAATACATCTGTTTCTTTGGCAGTGTAATTCACTACAACCGTTGCACTTCCAGTTCCTGTCAATTCAATATAATTTTTATTTGATACGGCATTTCCATCAACAGTTACACTACTTACATCCCAATTTATTGCTTTAGCGTAATCGTTGATTTTTGATCCATAAGATAGAGTTTTCACATCATCTGAATAGATTTTTTTGCTTCCATTATAATGTTGAATTGTAACTGTAATATCTTTTTTATCGCTACTTTTATTTTCTATTACATAACTAGAAGCAGTTGTTTGTGCTGTTGCACTTCCTGTAGTAGTACCACTTCTTTCATTAGCAGAGGCAATAATTGCACTACTAATAACTACTGCTATTGCTAGAACAAATAAACCAATTCTTCTCATACGTTTCAGCATAATTTTTACCTCCCATTTTAATATATATATTCATCATTTTATTAATTATTCCTATAAGACGGTAAAAAGCCGCCTATTCTTTTTTTTGAATTGGGCGGCCCGGCAATCATATACTTTTGTACTTAGACCCGTAGCTTTGCGTCATTAGCTTTCACTAATTTTGCTATTATCCTTCATTAGAATCTTATCATAAAATCAACGCTTTTTCAATTTTTCAAAAGCCATTTTTTATAACAAATTTTCTCAGTTTTTTACATATTTTTTATTTAATTTTATTATTCTATATCCTTATTCAATTTTTGACAACCCTACAAAACCAAACGACATTTTTTAAATCTAAACTGCACTAATATTTCTTTCTCCGTTCTATCTATTGACACATTTATTATAGAAAATATATGTTCATAAATATATAAGGGGTGTCCGCCATAGTTACAAATCTTTACTTTTTCAAACTTTTTTCGTTCCTTTTTATTATTGAGACCATGAGTATCATTTACTTATATTATATAGATTCATTTCTTATTTGTCAATTTGATATAAAAGAAAAGTGGGATGAATTTCATGGTATATTAAATTATCCGGTGCTTAGAGGTTCGCTCTAAATTATTAGGCGGAGTACCCTCTAAATTATCGTGGGGATGTGAATCATCCCCTTTTTTGATACAATTTTACTGTCTGGTCCTGATTAAATTATTATTATGAACAACGAATTATTAAAACTATTTGATATCAAGGATGATGTTGTTGAAACATTTACTGTAGATCATAAAGAATCTAATTATGAAATCGATATTAGATTCAAGCCATCTAGATTTTCATGTCCTACATGTGGCAGCACTCATTTCATTAGTAAAGGCAACAAGAAAAGATCTATTGTATCTGTACCTGTTAATGATAAACCTGTAAAGATGGTTACTTATGTTAAAAGGTATAAATGCATTGACTGTAATGCTTCTTTTTCTGATGTAAATCCTATTGCTTATGGTGATTGGTCTTTTACTAGAACAGCTATCATTTCTATTCTAAACAGGTTAAAACCTTATAATGCTACTTATGCTTCCATTGCTAGAATGTTTGGTGTTTCTTCTACCAGAATCATGGAAATATTTGATACTTTTGTCAGAATTAAAAGACATAGCCTTCCTAGAGTTCTATTGATTGATGAATTTCATTTCTCTAGAAACTCCAAATATAAATATCCTGCTATCCTTATGAACTTTGAAAACAATTTGATTATTGATATCGTTGAATCCAGAACACATGATATCATGTCTGACTATCTATTTAAGATTGATTTGGAAGAAAGAAAAAAGGTCGAATACATATGCACTGATATGAGCTTTATATTCAAACCCTTACTAAAGACATATTTTCCAAATTCGACCTTGCTTGTTGACCATTTTCACGTTACCAGACTAATAAATGATCAACTCAATCATACTCGAAAAAGAATTATGCGTAAATATGTTAAAAATAAAAAATCCAGAGAATACAGATTATTGAAACATCGTTACAAGATACTGTTAAAATCCAAAAATAACATAGACAATGAAACGTTCAAGTATGATAAGATAATGGAATGTCATGTAACTGAAAACATGATACTTGAAACTTTACTAAGCTTTGATGATGAACTTAGACAGGCCTATAATGCCAAAGAAGAATATTTGATATTCGATCAAGTTTCAAAAGAAGAAGTCAATAATTCTAATAAAAGAAAGGAACTCAATGCAGTAATTAAAAAATTCAAACATACACATATGGAAGAAAGTATAAGTGTTGCGGTGACGCTTGAACATTGGAAAGAAGAAATACTAAACTCTTTTACATGGATAAATGACAGACGTATATCTAATGGACCATGTGAAGGTA
>NZ_JAJDKB010000003.1:0-106947 GCF_020589955.1 Faecalibacillus sp. TM498 | reverse complement strand
TCTTGAATTCCTACTGCTTTTTTACTATCACTATATTTTAATGCTGGATACCAAAGCCAGGTTTCTTACGAAATTAAATAAATAAACACAATAAAAAAGGAATTGCTAGACAATCCCTAGAATTTAATTTTATTGACATTAACATTCACTTTAACATTTCTAAAGCCAATATATCTATCAATAGCATTTACAACTTCATTTTGAATTTCACTAACAACTTTTCCAACATTAAGCCCATAATCAATGACAATGTCAATACCGATGATTACTTGATTATGATCATTGATTTCAATATTTACAGAATTTTTTCCACCATCAAAATCAATCCCGTTTATTTTACTCACTTCATGATTAGTAATTGCTTGAAAAACAGATAATTCAATATATTGTTCACCTAAATTATTTTTCTTTTCTACTGTATAGTATTCCATAAAATTACTCCTTTATATCTCTATACTTTATTTTATCTAAAAATCATTGATTATTCAAGTTAGAAGTATCATTAGTCTTCAACAAATTTAACTTCAATGATATATCCATTATATTTATTATGAATAAGCTTGATGATTTTATTAGCATCTTTCGAAGTTGCATCTTTTAATTTTACAACTACTTTCATGTGTCCACCATCAATCTCACAAAAACATTCTTTATACCCTTTATCAGTTAATAACTGACAGATATCTTTTTCATTTTTTATAATTGCTTTTGTTTTTTCATTAGAAGTAAGTGCTGTTGAAATTTCTTTTTCAGATGCTTTTGAAGAGGCAATTACCGTATTATTGTCATTAATTTTATTTTCATGATTTTTATTGAGTTCACTTTGCAAAATTTCTATTCTACTTAATGATTTTTTTGAGACCGTGTCACCTTGATCAATTGGTGGTACTAATAAATAATAAATTGATAAAACAAGAATCAATGTAAATAATGATAAAAATGTTATAGCTTGTTTATTCATGAACATCCCCTCATTACCTACTGTATGCAATCACGTTTTAGAATATGAAAAAACACTAGGTTTTGTCCTAGTGCTAAGCTCTGCCTGAATATTTTCCTTCAGCAGTTGAAATAACGACCATTTCTCCTTCATTAATAAATAAAGGGACTTTGATTTGGAATCCAGTTTCTAAAACAGCATTTTTTGTTGCTCCAGTTGCTGTATCTCCTTTAACCGCTTGTTCTGCTTCAGTAATTTGTAAAGTAACTTTATCAGGTAATTGTACACCTAATACTTCACCTTCAAAACTTCTAATCGTTGCTGTATCACTTTCTTTTAAGAAATTCTTTTCCCATTCTAAATTTTCAGCTGGAATTTCAATTTGTTCATATGTTTCTCCATCCATAAATACAAATGCATCCCCTGTATTATACAAGTATTGCATTTCTTTTTTATCGATTTGTGCTCTTTTTACTTTATCATTTCCACCGAATGTCATTTCAGTAGTAGATCCAGTACGTAAGTTTTTCATTTTAACTTTAATATTTGCTGCTGCTCTGGCAGTTTTATTATGAGAATAATCTAATACTACAAATAAATTTCCATCCATTTGAAAAGTAACACCTGGTTTTAAATCACTAACGTTAATCATAATAATCTCCTTTTTAATAATATCCTTGTTGATTGTAACAAAAAATTATTATGAATGGAATAGTTTTTTTATTTTTACAATCGATATTCTTACTATTTATATTTTTTGAAAAAAATCAACTTAAAAAAAAGAAATTTAAGAATAAATTGTCTATATAATAATAGGAGGATTTTTATGGAGGAACTATTTGAACAGATTATTTATCAAGCTATTAAAAAAAATGTAAGTGATATTCATTTACAATGTACAGAGAAAGGAATGATTAAATTTAGGATTTGTGGGGAACTACTTACTTATGAAACCTATGAAAAAACAAATATTATTCAATTAATGAATTATATTCGTTTCATTTCTAAAATTGATTTAAATTATTACCGTAAACCTCAAACAGGACATTATGTGTATGTTTTAAATAATAAAAAATATAACTTAAGAATTTCCTCACTTATTGGAAAAGATATGGATTCCATTGTTATTCGTATCCTAAATAATCATCAAAAATTATCATTAGAAAATATTAGTAAAGATATTCATGTTTATCAATTTTTAAAACAGATTGTCCAAAAGGATAGCGGATTATTTGTAATAAGTGGTGCAACTGGTTCTGGGAAATCTACAACATTATATGCTATTTTAGATGCAATTAATAAGATGTATAAAAAAAATATTATTACACTAGAGGATCCTATTGAAATCAATAAAGATTATTGTTTGCAAATTGAAATTGATGACAGAAAAGGTATCAGCTATCATGAATCGTTAAAACAAATATTAAGACATGACCCAGATGTCATAATGGTCGGTGAAGTACGTGATGAAAAGACAGCTCAATTAGCACTTACATGTGCTTTAACTGGACATCTTGTACTAACAACTATTCATGCAAGTAATTGTATAAATACGATTAAAAGATTAGAAAACTTAAACATTTCATCTCTTGATTTAGAAGATGTTCTTCTTGGTATCATGACACAAAAAATGCGTTTTAACGATAAAAAAGAAGTATTTATTTTAAGTGAATACATTGATCAAAAAAACTTATTAAAATATTTTGATCGAAAGAAAATAGATTACTATGATTTTTCGAAAGCTGCATGCACATTAAAAAATGTAGGTGTTTTAAATGAAAAATAAATTACTTAATTTTATTGATCTACTTATTTTTTTCTTTAATCAAGGATATTCATTACAAGAAACGCTTGATTTTTGCAGTTTGCTTAACTATGAAAAAGAAGTAAAGGAAATAAAGAACTATTTAAATCAAGGTTTTTCTCTTGACGAAATTTTTATAATGCTTCCCTTTCCTACTCTATTTAAAGAATATTATTCATTTTTTAAAAATGAATTCACATTAGAAACTGCATTAAAAAAGTCAATTGAAATTTGCAAAAAAAGAGATGAGTATAAAAATACTTTTTTAAAAAAATTGGCATATCCAATTATATTGCTTATTTTCTTATTTGTTTTTTCTATTTTTACTGTTTTTTACTTATTACCACAGGTTGAAATTTTATTTAACGATTTTGATATTCAAAAATCATTTATTATTCAATGTCTATTTGTATTATTACATGCAATTCCTGTTTTTTTAACACTAATTACTATAATAAATATTATTTTAATGATATTTATCTATCAAAGCATTGCAAAACAAAAATTCAATCAGATAGATTTTTTGATTAATCACACACACTTTATTAAAAAATTGATTTGTAAGTATTATTCGTTAAAGTTTGCAATTTATTATAATGAATTACTCATACAGCACTATGATACAACATCCATTATTGAAACTTTATATGATAAAATAACTGATAGTGATATTAAAATGATTGTTTATGAACTTTATCGTTTAATTATAAATGGTCATGATTTTAATTTAGCAGTTAATGATTTTCCTTATTTTTCAGATGATTTTAAAAAATTTATATCTATTATTCAAAATAGTCATGAAAACCAAAGTTTAGAAAATTATATCCAACTTACATTTATGCAATTAAATCAATTTGTTTCTAAATTTATAAAAATCATAGTTCCATTGATTTATGGTTTTGTTGCTACATTTGTAATTGTTGTGTATGTTTCAATAATAATTCCTATGATGAATGTTGTCTCAAATTTATAAAAAGGAGGATTATAAGGATTATGAATTCTAATAAAAAAGGTTTTACACTCATTGAAATGATTTTTTGTATTTCTGTAATACTAGTTATTTTACTGCTTGTTATTCCAAATGTTACAAGTAAAAATCGTTTAGTAAAAGAAAAAAGTTGTGATGCACAAATTGAAGTTGTTAACTCACAAATCATTTTGTACGAAATCGAGCATGGAGAATTACCAACTAGTATGTCTCAATTAACTTCTGGCAGCCATCCTTATTTAAAGGAAAAACAAGCTGTTTGTCCTTCAGGACTTGCCATAAGAATAAGTGATGGTGAAGCCTATGTTTCAAAATAAAGGATTTACTTTGATTGAAATGTTGTTAGTAATATCTATTATATTAACATTGTCAGTACTTTCATTCCCTTTTATGAATACAAAAACAATTTATATAACGGATGAATGTGTAAAAAAACAAATAGGAATGATTATTAATCAGGCTAAAAGTAAGGCAATAATTAGTCATGAAAAAGTTAGCTTAATTGTATCAAAACAAGAAATATCTTTTATTGATCATCAAAAAAAATACAAAGTAGTTTTACCTAATAATTATTTTTTCAATAATATTAAAGAAATATATTTCAATAAAGATGGCAATATAAATCAAGCAAATCATATTGATCTCATTGCACCCAAAAAGAAATATACCCTTATTTTTCATCTTGGAGCGGGTGATTATGAGTTTAAATAAAAAAGGTTTTACTTTGATTGAAAGTCTTTTTGCTTTTAGTATCTTTACTACTGTTATTATTCTATTAGTGTCTTTATATGTAACAAATTCAAAAACAAACATCAAAGTCAATCAAGAATACGAAACTTATCAGTCAGAGAAACAACAAATAGAATATACACTTAATTTAGATGAAGGAATAGAGACATGTCTAAAAAAGGCTTTACATTAGTAGAAGTATTATTGAGTTTATCTATCACATTACTTATTGTTTTAAACTGTTCATTACTAGTGAAAGTTTTAAAAATTTCTAATCAATCAAAATATATCGATACATCGCTAGAAAATGCAATATTTTCACTTAGTAATGAACTTATAACGGCTAAAAATATAGAATATGGTGATAGTTTAAGTTTTCTCGATGAAAATGACGATTCTCATAAAATAATACTACAAAACAAACGACTCGTTATTACACCTGGACACCATATTTTATATCATGACATTGATTCTGTATATTTTGAAAATACGAATGGATTTATCAAAATAAATTTAATGAGTAATAATAAAGAATATCAATTTATTGTAGGTAGTGATTATGAAAAAAAAGAAGAATAACGGAAATGTTCTACAAATCACCCTTATTTTATTGCTCATGCTTTCTCTTAATATATTTTCATTATGTCATTTGACAATTCTAAATAGTCAAGGTTTTCAATCTATGAAACAAACGAATGATATAAGACTACTTAAAAATATACTTATTGCAAATTATAAATACGAAAATCAAAATAGCATTTTATTAAGTAATTATTTAGAACTTGAAAATTACACAATTTCGTATACTGTTGATGATATGGGAGATTATTTTTTAATAGAAACAAGATTAAAAAATGATCGATATAAACTCAATATCACATTTTATCTTGAATTGGATAAAGAAAAAAATGTTATAAAAAAAGTAGAATAAATTGTTATTCTACTGAAGATATGGATTATTTAATTTTTCTTGTATTAAAGTTGTCAATTCACCGTGTCCAGGATATATTTCATAATCAGCTTTTATTTCTTTAATTTTTTTTATACTATTTCTTGTGTCTGTTGAAGATGATGTTGGAAAATCAAATCTACCAATTCCATTTTTAAACAAAACATCTCCTGAAAAAATAACATGGTAATTTTTTAAGATGATAAAGCATGAACCAATTGTATGTCCTGGCAAATGTAAAAATTCAAAATGAAAGTCACCAATATCTATATCCTTATCAACAGCTGTTACTTTAGATTTAATTTTTAATTCACCGTAATAGTTAGATAAATTTAATTGATCATTGTAAATCATTTCATAATCATCTTGATGAATATAAACAGGGCAATTATATTTTTCTACTAATTCATCTATAGCTCCAATATGATCAAAGTGACCATGTGTTAATAAGATAGCAGTTAATTGTAAATTATTTTGTGTTAAATAATTTATAAGTAGCTCAGCCTTATCCCCTGGATCAATTAGAATCGAATGATTATTATTTTCTATCAAATAACAATTTGTTGACATTATTCCAAGTACAAATTTTTTAATAATTAATCTTTCCATAAAATATTCTCCAATAAAAAAATAAGCCTAAGCTTATTTTTTTTCTTTGTGTACAGTTTTTTTATTGCATCTAGGGCAATATTTATTTACTTCCATTCTATCTGGATGATTTCTTTTATTTTTAGTGTTGATATAATTTTCTTCTCCACATTCTGTACATTTTAAAATGATATTATCTCTCATGATTACACCTCCGCATCACTAAAACTTTCTTAGATATAATAACATATTAATTAATGAAATACTAGCATTTTTTTAATTTAAACCATATTTTTCTACATATTTATCAACAACTTGATGTGCAATAATTGGTGCAGATGAATCAGCGCCCGATGAAGAACGATCTTCTCTAAATGCAATACTAGCAAATGCAACTAATGGTTTACTATCTTCTGTTGCTGAAATATAACCAATTTGTAGATGGTTTGGGTGGTCAACATTTGAATTACCATCATATTTTTCAGCTGTTCCTGTCTTACAATAAACAGCATATGGCTTTTCTGACCAATACGTATGTGATGTTCCATCTGTTCTTGTAACACATGCGCGCATTCCAGCTTTTATTTGTTTAAATGCATCTGCCTGTGAAGAAACATCATCTTGAATATTTGTTTTGAATTTATAAGTTGTGTATCTATTTCCTTCTCCATCACTTTTAAATGATTCAATAAGGAAATGAGGTTGAACTTTTTTACCCATATTAGCAAGGGTACATGTATATTGTGCCAATTGAATTGGAGTATATGTGTCATATTGTCCGATACATGCATCTAATAAATGCCCAGGGGCAGTATCTCTTCCTTTATATCCGTCACTTTCATTTGGAACATCCAATCCAGTTTTAACACCTAAACCTAATTCACCAAAATCCCTTCTGATAGTAGAGAGAGTTTTGACAAAACGATTGAGATCAACATTTAAAGCGCCATGAGGTACATATTCAACACCAGCTAACTTCATAGCAATTCTAAACATATAAACATTTGATGACCAAGCAAGCGCATCTATTTCATTAATGTTTCCCATTGTTTTCCATGATTGTTTAGCTTTTGTAGAACCTTTAAACCAAAGCGGCTCATCTACAAAATAAGTATTAGGAACAATGATATTTTCTTTAAATCCTGTATATAATGTACCCGCTTTTGAAGTAGAACCAATTTCTACCGCTTCTAAAAAGTTACCTGTAGAAATATCTTTGACCTCGCCAGTTTCTTTGTTAATTTCTTTAGCTGACATAACTAAAATTTCTCCATTATTAGGATTCATCATTACAAAATACATTTTATTGAAATAAGTATTAAAGCTATTACATGTCGTTAATTCATTAGTAATAAGTTCATCAGCAAAAGATTGTAACTCTAAATCAATAGATAAGCGAATGTTATCTCCTTTTTCACCATTAACATTGTTTGTGATAATAGGATCACCATTACTATTATATTTAACAGAATATGATGAATTTGATGCTTTTAAAATATCTTCATATTGTTTTTCTAAACCACTTGTACCGACTCGTGAATTACCAGTATACCCTTTTGCAAGTAATTCTGTTTTTAATTCCGTAGGCAATCCTTGTCTTTTAGTTGTTAATTTTCCAATCAACGCGCCAAGTTGACCATTCACCATTGATTGACGAGACCACCCACTACTTATTTGAATACCTTTTAAAATATTTGTATTTTCTCCTATAACACTAGCTTCTTCGACTGTAATCCCTTCTACTAAAGTTACAGAACCTGTTTTACATCGTTTCATTAAATATTCAAAACGTGTTTGTTCTATTTCATCTTGTGTCATATTTTGATATATATATTCCATAGATAATTTAGAAACAATCAAATTGGTTTTTGCCTTAGAATAATCAGCATCATCAGGGTTTTCTGTTTTTAATTTTTTTAACTCTTTGTCACTTAACAAAGATTCTGCTAATTTTTCATGAGCAATAATAAAATAATCTTTTATATTTCTTTCAGTAATGTTATTAACGTTATTTTTAGAAAAGTCAATTGTAATTTTTTCACTTAAAAATTTTGCAATATACGTAATTTCTTTATTTGTAATTTTTTTAGGTGCGTAATAATCAACACAAATAACATTTTGATTACCCATGATTTTTGTATAATTACGATCATAGATTTCTCCACGCGGTGCATCATTTGTATATGTTGTACTTCCATAAGTTTCCAGTTTGACTTCTAATGTATCAGCTTGAGTTAATTGTACATAAGCCAATCTAATAATTAAAATAAAAATTAAAACAAGTGTCACAGCAATTAGTTCAATTAATCTTTTAGATACAATTATATCAGATTTACTATTTTGATATTTCTTTTCTTCATTAAATCCATGAAATCTTACAGTAGCAGTTTTTTTGTTAAAAAACTTTGGCATATTTTTCCTCCTTCCTTGAACAATTATATTATACTTTAGATTATTAGTAAATTTGAATTAATCGATAATATAAATTTATTTAACATATTTAACATATTTAAAATAGCAGCGATTGCTGCTATTTATTCATCATCAACTGATAATATTGCCATGAAAGCTTCTTGTGGAATTTCAACACTTCCTACTGCCTTCATTCTCTTTTTACCTTCCTTTTGTTTTTCTAGAAGTTTCTTTTTACGCGAAATATCTCCACCATAACATTTAGCAAGGACGTTTTTACGCATTGCCTTAATTGTAGTTCTTGCAATGATCTTACCTTGTAATGCTGCTTGTACAGGAACTTCAAACATTTGTTTTGGAATAATTTCTTTTAATTTTTCACAAATTACTTTTCCTCTTGAATAAGCAAAATCTTTATGAACAATAGATGATAAAGCATCTACAACATCACCATTTAATAAAATATCCATTTTTTGCAATTTACTTTCTCGATATCCTATTAATTCATAATCAAATGAGGCGTATCCCTTTGTACTAGATTTCAATTTATCAAAGAAATCATAAACAATTTCTGATAAAGGAATATTATAAATAATATTACGACGTGTTTCATCAATATAATCTATATCAACATATTCTCCTCGTTTTGATTGACATAGTTCCATGATAGATCCAATATACTCATTTGGAGTCATAATTGAAGCTTTTACATAAGGCTCTTCAATATAATTTATTACTTGTGGAGATGGCATCATTGCAGGATTGTCAATTTCAACCATTGTTTTATCTGTTAAAAATACTTTATAAATAACAGATGGTGCAGTAGCAATAAGTTCTAAATCAAACTCTCTTTCTAATCTTTCTTGAATAACATCCATGTGTAATAATCCTAAAAAACCGCATCTAAAACCAAATCCCAATGCTTGCGATGTTTCTGGTTCAAAGACAAGAGACGAATCACTAAGTTGTATTTTTTCCAATGCTTCTCGTAAATTTTTATACTTAGAATTATCAACTGGATATAATCCACAATAAACCATAGGATTTAACTTTCTATACCCTGGCAATTGATCATGACTTTCATTTTCTAAAGTTGTTATTGTATCCCCTACATGAACATTTTGAATAGATTTAATAGAAGCTGATATCCATCCAACTTCCCCACAAACTAATTTATCTTTTTTAACTTCCGCAGGAGTTCTTACACCTAATTCAGTTACTTCGTAAGTAGCTCCTGTAGCCATAAATTTAATTGTATCTCCAACCTTTATAGATCCTTCTTTAATTCTAACGAATACAACAACACCTCTATAGCTATCATAAAATGAATCAAAAATAAGTGCTTGAGTAGGATGATTAATATTCCCACTTGGTGCAGGAACCTCTTTAACAATCATCTCTAACACATCTTCAACGTTTAAGCCACTTTTAGCCGAGATACGAGGTGCATGGTCTGCAGGCAATCCAATAACATCTTCGATTTCTTGAATAACATGTTCAGGGTTTGCACTAGGTAAATCTACCTTATTTATAACTGGTAAAATTTCCAAATCATTATCTAAAGCCAAATAGACATTTGCCAATGTTTGTGCTTCCACACCTTGTGCTGCATCTACAACTAACACTGCTCCTTCACATGCAGCTAATGAACGAGATACTTCATAAGTAAAATCGACATGGCCAGGAGTATCAATAAGATGTAAAAGATAGGTATTTCCATCTTTTGCTTTGTATTGAAGTTGAACAGCATTCAATTTGATTGTAATGCCTCTTTCACGTTCTAACTCCATGCTGTCTAATAGTTGAGCCTTCATCTCTCTATTTGAAACCGCACCGGTCATTTCTAAAATACGATCCGCTAAAGTACTTTTCCCATGATCAATATGCGCTATGATTGAAAAATTTCTTATTTTATCTTGATTAATTGTCATTTATTTTCACCGACTTTCAATAATAGATTTTATCAAAAAACAATATAAATGACAATTTATTTATTTAAAAATATTTGTTTAAAATTTCAATGATTTCTCCATATATAATCACTTCTTTAAAATCATAATTAGCCATTGTAAATTTATTAGCTATTAAACGCCCTCTAACAGCAATAATCATTCCAATTTGAGTAACATCAGACATCATGTCTTCTAGCCCCTTCCACAAAGCAATAGAAAAAACATCAAATTTTTCTTTTCCTATCTCCTCAGGAAATGGTCTTTTAACCTCAATGTCAATAAAAGCCATGTTTTCAACATGATATACATTTTTTACTATTTTCCCTACTAAAGAAATTGAATTTAACATAAACGATCCTCCTTAGTATTATCATAGTTCTTATAAAAAAATAATCATGCTAAATCGACTAAAAGGTCTATTTAAACGACTAAAAAACAAATAAAAAACATTAATAAATATATCCTAAGATATATTTATTAATGTTTTATTACTCTATACTTTATTGATTAGGGTCATTATTTTCAATAACAACAAAGGCAACTGCATAATGATTTTCATGAGAAATAGAAACATGACAAGGCTCATCTTTAATATAGGGTTTACCATTTTCATCATTTAAACAGCATATCTCCTTAAATGATTTATAACCTGCTGCTTTTACAAATGCCTCTTTGACTGCAAATCTACCACCCACAAATTCTCTTTTTGCTTTATCATTACCTTTTGATAAATACAAAGAAAATTCATCTACATGTAAAATTTTCTTTGCAAGTTGATCCAAATGATTTAATCTTCTTAAATCACAAATATCTACACCAATTCCTTTAATCATCACTAATCCTTAAATTTCTTTTCATACAGACTCATCAATTCATCCAAAGACATATTGTCATCAATTTCATCAATTAAAGAATTTTGTTCCTCTGATTTTTTTTGACCAAAATCAAGTTTAAACTCCCCTGTTCGTTCCTCAATAATTTTAAGTTGATCTTGTTCTTCTTCAACAATTTTAGCAATATTTCTTAAATTATCTTCAACTGTTGGAAGCTTTTCTTCTTCAACGATTTCGGGTTCTATTGTTTTTTCAGCATCAGTATTTGTTTCATCTTGAAAATCTTTTGAATCTTCAACAGCAGTAAGAACAGCTTCACTATCTGTTTCTTCTTTTTCTTCAAAATTACCATAATACGGAGATATTACTTGAACAAGTGAATTATCTTTTTTCTTTGGTTTTTTTACTGAATTTTTCTTAACTGTTTTAACTATTTCTTTTTTTTCTTCATGCATTCCAAACATTGGAGAAATGATATCCATCATTTCATAATTTTTCTTAATTTCGGGTTCTTCTTTCTTTTCTACTTTTTTTTCAACCTTTTTAACATTTTTGGAAGTAGTTTCTTTTGGTACTTGTTGACCTTCACTTTTTTTAGTAACTTTTTCTTTTTTAAATTCTTCGTCATAAATAAGTGGTTTAGAAAACTTTTCATTTCTTCTTTGTTCAACAATTGGGTCTACAGTTTCAAAAATATCATCATCGTTTGATTTTTTAAAAAAATGTTTAAACATAATAACTCCTTCCTTCAATACACTTTATTTTATTGATTGTATAAATGTTTCTATTTCTTCTTGCGTTTTTCTTAATTTACTTACAAAGCGACCTGTCTCTTGTCCATTTTCATAGCTGACAAAAGAAGGTATTCCTAAAATATCTAAATCTTGACATAAATCAATAAAATAATCTCTATTAATACTATAAAATGTAAAATTTGGATATTTTTTTACAACATTACCTATAAAAGGTTTGATAAACATACAATCAGGACACCAAGAAGCTGTAAATAAGATGATTGATTTTGTTTGAATAGCTTTTTCATATTCTTCTAATGAGTTTATTTCAATTAATTGATCCATTTTTTTACTCCTTACAATCACTAATAATCATTTTATAAATAGGTCCATTTACTGAAAATTTTCTTTCATATTCTGTCATAATATTATCATCTGCTTCTGGAGAATTATGTAAATCTAAAGAAACATAATCTAAATGATAATTATTTTCTGTTACTGACTGTAATGAATATTCAAATAGACCTCGATTATCTGTTTTAAATTCAATAACACCATCTTTTTTCAATAATCGACGATAAACATTTAAAAACGCTGAAGACGTTAAACGTCTTTTTGCATGTCTTTTTTTGGGCCAAGGATCACTAAAATTTAAAAATAAATGATCAATTTCACCATTTTCAAAAACATTTTCTAATTCAATTGCATCAAAATGCATTAATTTTAAATTAGGCAATGATTGATTTTTATTAATTTTATTAATTGCTGCTGCTAAGACACTTGGAAATTTTTCAATCCCTATGTAATTGTTTTCTGGATGTTTTAAAGCATTTTGATAAATAAAATCGCCTTTCCCCATTCCAATTTCTATATATAATGGCTGATTTATTTCAAATATATCATGATAATGACCTTTATGTTCTTCAGGCTTTAAGATAACTAAATCAGCATTCTCTTTCATAATTTCATAAGCTTTTGGGTTGTTTCTTAATCTCACAAAAAATCCTCCTTATTTTTTATACAAATAGTATCACAAATCATTCATTAAGTCGACTAATTCATCTTCGGATAATTCTCTAAATTTTCCAATTTGTAAAGAAGTATCTAATTTTAAATTCTTCATCTGTAACCTTTTTAAATAAGTTACTTTTTTACCGACACTTTCTACCATTTTTTTCACTTGATGAAACTTTCCTTCAAAAATTTCAATTAATACTTCAGATGTATTATCTTCAGTTTTTATAATGGATAAATTTGAACTTTGACATCTATAATGATCAATAGTAATTCCTTCTTTAAACTTTAAAATATCATTTTCATCCATTATTCCTTCGACACATGCATAGTACAATTTAGAATGATGTCGACTAGGTGCTAATAACTTATGTGCAAAATCTCCATCATTTGTTAGTAATAATAAACCCTCCGTATCCAAATCTAACCTTCCTACTGGAAATAAATCATACTGTTCATAACCATAAATCAAATCAACAACTGTAGGATGAACATTATCTTTTGTAGCAGAAACATAACCAGCAGGTTTATTAAGCATAATATAGACATATGGTTTATATGTAATAAGCTCACCATCAAAGATAATTTTATCTGTTTCATAATCTACTTTAAAATCATCCTTTTTTATAATACTTCCATTAACAGTAACAAAACCTTTTCTAATATAATTTTTTACTTCTTTTCTAGTTCCGATACCATAATGAGCTAATAATTTATCAAGTCGCATTACCATGTAAAATAATATACCTTTCTATTTGTTTATCCTCTGTGTTATATGTTAAATAGAGCTTAACATCAAATTTGTTTTTGGATGTTGTTCCTGATAAATTGATGCCTTTATAATAACCATTCTTCTTATCAATATAATTAGGCTTTAATGAAAAAGTATCCTTTTCTAATAAACCAATACTCGGAATATTTTTATCCTTTTTATCAATAAATGCAATTGCTTTAATATTTTTCATTTCAATAATAGGATTATTAATGATAATATCATACCGTATTTTTTTATTTGATATTTTATTAGTAACTAATTGAATTGAACAATCATCACAGCTTTCATCAAATGAAGTAGACATCTTTAAACGATTATAATAACTAACATATTCATTATATTGTTTTTTTGAATAAGATGTTGTATTTTTTTGACTTGAACAACCTAATAAAATAAATAAAGATAAAAAAATAATTAATCTATTTTTCATATAATCACCTTTTATATTATAACATAGAGACAATAAAAAAAAATTAAAATAGGAAATAATCCTATTTTAATTTAAAAGTTCCGCACTCTGTTTCTTGCTCATCACATGGTGAACTACAATTACATTTTGAAACTTTAATCTCATTGGCCAAACATTTATTATTAGAATCATGATATGCACATGTCGTAACTGAACATCTTACATCTTTTGCCATATGTTTCACCTCCGTTAATTATTTTAACCAATAATATAAAATCTATGCAAAAATAAAAGTCCTTTTATTTAGGACCTTTATCATCATATTCAATTAAACAACTAAAAGAGTATTCTAATTCAGATGAAAAACACATTGCAACACAATAATGCATCCGTATTATATGATATCCCAGTTTAAGAAAATCATTAATTTCATCTTGTAAGTCTAATTCATGAGTACATTCTATAAGTTTAACTTTCATAAACAAAGTATAATCTACAAAAATTAAAAAAATTGTCATTATTGGTTAATTTCTACAGCAAATTCAACTTCAAAATTTTTACCAACAGGTAATTCAACACAACTTTCTTTTTCTTTAAATTCACCATTAAAATCAGTATAATCAGCATGTCCAACCCATGGTTCAATAGCAATTAATCCACCAACATGTTTTGCGGCCCAAAGTCCAACATGATCAAAACCATTCATATGAAAAACAATTGATTTATCATGATTTAATGATTTAAGAGCAATATTTTCTGATTTAAAATTTTTAATAACAATTGCATCTGTATTAAAAAGCTCTTGTCTAACAAAAAATCTTTTTTCATTATCAAAGAAAGGTTTTTCAACTCTTGACATACCTCTTTTTTCAACATCAATTATTTTTCGATTACATGTTTCATTTTCTGAAAATTCTAAATAATAATCGTTGCTTGATTCATTTTCCATAAATGGACAAGCAAAAGCAGGATGTCCTCCAACTTGGAAATAAATAGGTTGATGATCCGTATTTTTCACTTCAATATGACATTTTAATTTATTTTCAACAAGTTTATATGTGACATTTAATTCAAATAAGAAAGGATATTGTTTTATAATTTCATCATTAGATTTTAATGAGAATATTACCTCAGTATCACTAACTTGGTTTGTTTCAAATTCATTGTGTCTTGCAAAACCATGTTGTGTCATATGATACTCTTTACCATTAATCACACATGTATCATTTTTTAATGCTCCAACAATTGGAAATAAAATAGGTGCACTGTTTGCCCATTGAGATGCATCTCTTCTCCACATATAATTCAATTGATCTTTTTTCCCTTTAATTGAAATAATTTCTGCTCCTTTTGGATGTAAAGAAACAGTTAATAAATCATTAGATAATTCTACCATAATAATCCTCCTATCAGTATTTTCATTATATCATAAAATAAATTCTAAAAAAAAGAAAAAGATTATTTCTAATCTTTTTCATGTAATGAATTAATAATACTTTCAATTTTATTTCCATATTCTAAAGAAGTATCTAAAACAAAATGTAATTCAGGACACTTTCTTACTTTTAATTTTTTAGCAAGTAAATTACGAATGAATCCTTTAGATCTTTCTAATGCTTCCATTCCTTTTTCTTGATTATAATTTTTTCCTAAAAAAGTAACATACACTTTAGAAATAGATAAATCATTTGTTGTTTCAACAGCAGTAATTGTACACATACGTAAATCTCTATCACGTACTTCATTTTGTAAAATCAAAGAAACTTCTCTTAAAATTTGAGTATTTATTCTATCTGTTTTTAATGACATAAGACTCAACTCCTATTTCTTTTCTACTTCTTCCATAACATAACCTTCAATGATATCGCCTTCTTTAATATCATTATAGTTTTCAATGTTTAAACCACATTCAAAACCAGCATTGACTTCTTTAACATCATCTTTAAAACGTCTAAGTGAAGCAAGTTTTCCTTCGTATACAACAATACCATCACGAATCAAACGAATACCACAGTTTCTTTTAATTGAACCATCGGTAACATAACATCCTGCGATATTTCCTACTTTACTTGCTTTAATAACTTGTCTAATTTCTGCTTGACCAGTAATTACTTCATGGTATTCTGGTGCTAACATACCTTTCATTGCAGTTTCAATTTCTTCAACCATTTTATAAATAACATTATGAAGACGAATTTCAACATTTTCTTCTTCTGCTTTATTTCTAACTTTTGCATCTGGTCTTACATTAAAACCATAAATAATTGCTTGAGAGGCACTTGCTAAAATAACATCAGATTCAGAAATTGCACCAACGGTTGAACGAATAACGTTAACACGCACACCATCTACATCGATTTTTTCTAATGAAGCTTTTACAGCTTCTGCAGTTCCTTGTACATCCGCTTTAACAATAATGTTTAAATCAATAATTTGACCTTCTTTAATTTGAGAATACAAATCATCAAGAGATAAAGCAGCTCCAGAATTACGATCTTTTTCAATTTTAGCTTTCATACGTGTTTCACCAACACTACGTGCTTGTTTTTCAGTTTCGAAAACCATAAATTTATCACCGGCAACAGGAACTTCATTTAAACCTGTAATTTCTACTGGTGTACCTGGTAATGCTTCTTTAATAACACGTCCTTTATCGTCTAACATTTGTCTTACTCTACCATAAGCAGCACCAACAACGATTGGATCGCTTGCACGTAAAGTTCCGTTTTCAACCAATAATGTTGCAACAGCTCCTCTACCTTTATCAAGTTTACCCTCAACAACACTACCATATGCATAACGATTAGGATTTGCTTTTAAATCAGCTAATTCAGCAACAACCGTTAATGTTTCTAATAACTCTTCAATACCAATTTTCTTTTTAGCAGAGATTTCACAATAAACAGTATCTCCACCCCATTCTTCAGGTAATAATCCTTCTTCAGCCATTTCAGCTTTGATTCTTTCAGGATCAGCACCTTCTTTATCAATCTTATTAATTGCAACAACGATAGGAACTCCTGCAGCTTTTGCATGGTCAATAGCTTCTTTTGTTTGAGGCATCACACCATCATCAGCAGCAACAACGATAATAACAATATCAGTCACTTGTGCTCCACGTGCTCTCATTGCTGTAAAAGCTTCATGACCTGGTGTATCTAAAAATGTAACTTTTTTACCGTTTACTTCTACTTGATAAGCACCAATATGTTGAGTAATACCACCAAATTCACCATCAACAACTGCAGATTTTCTAATAGTATCTAGTAATGTTGTTTTTCCATGATCGACATGTCCCATAATTGTTACAACTGGACATCTTGGTTGTAAATCAGCTTCATCATCCACAACTTCAATATTTTCAAAATTAACTTCATCTACTGGAACATGTTTTTCACATTCACAACCATATTCTAAACAAATTAATTCAACTTGTTCATCATTTAATGATGAATTGATTGTTACCATAGTTCCTAATAAAAATAATACTTTTATAACATTAGCAGGTGTTTGTCCTAGCTTTTCAGCTAGTTCACCAACTGTAATTCCTTCTTCATAGGAAATCACACCATCTTTTATTACTGATGTTTCTTTCTTTGCAGGAAAGTTTGATTGTAATTGTTTCTTCTTTTGAGAACCTTTTTTCTTTTTAAATTGTTTTGCCATAAAATCAACCTCCTATCAATTCTTTTATTTTTTTCGCAAACCCTTGATTTGTAATACCTAATGCAACGCGATTATTTTTTCCAACTGCTTTTGAAATGGTTTCAATATTTTCATCAACAATGAAATAATCAACATGATAAAAATGACATTTATCAGTAATTTTTTTCTTAGTATTAGCACTAGCATCATTTGCAATAACAACAAGTTTTGTTTCATTTGCAGCGATACTTTTTATCAAAGTTTCTCCTGAAACAATTCCCTTTGCAACATTAGCAAGCCCTAATAAATTTAAATATTTTTTATTCATCACAATATTTTTTTAACTCCTCAAAAATTTCATCAGGAATTTCTACTTGTAAAGAACGAGATAAAACTTTTTTCTTTTTAGCAATTTCGATTGCTTCTAAGCTTCTTTTTAAATAAGCACCTCGTCCATTCATTTTACCAGTAGCATCTACAAATACTTGACCTTCTTTATTTCTTACAACACGAATTAACTCTTTTTTAGGTAATTGTTCATTTGTTGCAAGACATTTTCTAAGTGGAATTTTTCTCATTCTATCTCATCCTAATCTTCATCATAATATTTGTCATATTCGTCATAGTCGATATCTTCATCATATTTACTGTATTCATCATCTTCATAATCATCATAATCTTCATAATCTTCTACATCAGATTCTGAAGTGACTTCTTCAACTTCATTTTCGATATTTTCTTTTTCTTCAACAACAGTTTCTTTTTCTTCTTGGTTATCTAGCATTTCTTGAGCAAATTCATCTTGGAATGTTTCATCAACAGGTAATTCTTCTTTTTGTTGAATTTGTTCCATTAACCCTAATTCAGTTGCTTCAGATAATGATTTAATATCAATTTTCCATCCAGTAAGTCTTACTGCTAAACGAGCATTTTGACCACGTTTACCAATAGCTAATGATAATTGATCATCAGGTACAATAACTAACGCACTATGTTTTTCTTCATCAACAGAAACAGTTAACACATCTGAAGGTGATAATGCATGTGAAATATAAACAACTGGGTCACTTGACCATTCAACGATATCAATCATTTCACCATGTAATTCATCAACAACGTTTTTAACTCTTGAACCCTTAGGTCCAACACAAGAACCAATAGGATCTAATCCTTCAACTGCAGTGTATACAGCAATTTTACTTCTTTCACCAGGTTCACGAGAAACAGATTTAATTTCAACTGTACCATCATAAACTTCAGGAACTTCTAATTCAAATAATCTTCTTACAAATTGTGGTTCTGTTCTGCTTACAACGATATGTGTTCCTTTAGTTCCACGATCAACGTCACTTACATATACTTTGACATGTTGTCCTTCATGTAATGTTTCTCCAGGAATTTGTTGATTTAGTCCTAAAAATGCTCCAGTTTTTCCAATATTGATAATAGCAAATTTAGGTTCAACACGATCAACAATACCTGTAATGATATCATCTTTTTTATCAGCAAATTCATTATATAATGTTTCTTTTTCAGTTTCGCGTATTTTTTGTCTGAAAAGTTGTTTTGTTTGAATTGCTGCTAAACGACCAATATGATCTACATCTGCTTCAGTTTCTACAATATCACCCACTTGATAATTTGGGTTGATATCATGTGCTTCATCTAAAGATACTTCTAAATCTTCATCTTCTAAATCATCAACAACTGTTCTAATTTCAAATAATCTAATTTTTCCAGTTTTTTCATTAATTTCTACACGTACATTTGCTTCTGGAACCATATAATTTTTTTTATAAGCTTTTGCAATTGATTCCTTTAACATTTCTAAAAACACGTCTTTTTCAATACCTTTTTCTTCACATAAAGCATTTAAGGCGCTCATAAATTTTCTGTTACTAGCCACTTTTATTTCCTCCTAAAATTTTACAGCTAATCGTATAAATTGAATGTTATCATAATTGACAACAATTTTTTTCTTTATATTTTTTACAAGATATTCAAATTCTAATTCTTGATTATCAACAGATTTTAAATATCCTTCAACTTCACATAATCCGGCTTTAGGATTTTTAAATTTTGCATAAACATATTCACCAACAGATTTTTGAACTTGTTCAAAAGTTTTTAATGGTTTTTCAATTCCAGGTGAAGAGACTTCTAAAAT
This sequence comes from Faecalibacillus sp. TM498, assembly GCF_020589955.1. NCBI lineage: Bacteria > Bacillati > Bacillota > Erysipelotrichia > Erysipelotrichales > Coprobacillaceae > Faecalibacillus > Faecalibacillus sp. TM498. The sequence goes on along the minus strand of NZ_JAJDKB010000003.1, from coordinate 87,008 downwards.
GTATTCATCTTTAATTGGATCAGTTTCGTCAAGTTTATCACTAATTAACTCACTTACCGCAACACATGTATCCATATCTAGATACCCTTCATTTTTTTCGATATAAATACGTAAATACATTTCATTATTATCTTTTACATATTCAATATCATCTAAATAACAATCATTTTGTTCGATCAAAGGTAAGACCATTTCTTTAATACTTTCCAATAACTCCATTTTTTCACCCCATTCAATAATAAAGAGTGGGTTCCCCCACTCGTTTCTCTTTATGAAACTATAAGTAATATAGCACATTTTTCATTTATAATCAAGTCACTAGAAAAGTGATAATTGATTTTCTTCTTGCATACCATCAAAAACACCCATTTTTGTTAGTTGTTTAATATGCGAATTGTTCAATTTAGTCCTTTTAATCACGTCTTCTTTAGATAAGAAAGAACCATGTTTACGTGCCTCAATAACAGTATTAGCTACCGATTCACCTAATGAATCAACTGAACTAAACGGTGGAAGTAAGCCACTTGGATCATCTGGATCTAAAATGAATTTATTGGCATCAGACTTTTCTAAGTTTAAAGGACTAAAATGGAATCCTCGATCAATCATTTCTAACGCAATTTCAAACACATCCCACAATCCTTCATCCTTATTTGAAGATTGTCTGTTTTCCCTTAACATTTCAATTTCTTTTCTTCTTGAAAGAATAGCATCTTTACCAGCAACTAATGTTTCAATATCAAAAAAATCACATCTTGTGGAAAAATATACTGCATAATATTCTCTTGGATAATATAATTTCCACCAAGCTACACGAATAGCTGATAAAACATAGGCTACCGCATGGGCTTTAGGGAACATGTATTTAATTTTCTTACATGAATCAATATACCATTGAGGAACATTGTATTCTTTCATTAATTCTTCGTATTTCTTTTCTGGGAAAACTGCAGGTGATTTTCCTTTACGAACACATTCCATGATGTCAAAAGCATCTTTATTAGGAAGGCCTTTTTCAATCAAATAAACCATAATATCATCACGACATCCAATAACTTCTTTTAAGGTACATGTTCCATTTTTAATCAACGTCTCTGCATTACCTAAATAAACATCTGTTCCATGTGAAAGCCCCGAAATGATTACTAAATCATTAAAAGTTTGTGGTTTTGTCTGATCTAACATGCTACGTACAAAGGTTGTACCAAATTCAGGTAATCCTAAAGCACCACTCTTGCAATTGATATAGGATAAATCAACACCTAAAGCATCACTCGTTGTAAAAAGTGACATAACTTTTGTATCGTTTGTTGGAATTGTTTTAGGATCAACACCTGTTAAATCTTGTAACATACGAATAACGGTCGGATCAACGTGTCCTAAAATATCGAATTTCAAAACGTTATCATGAATAGCATGGAAATCAAAGTGAGTCGTACGCCATTCAGCAGATAAATCATCTGCTGGATATTGGTAAGGCGTGAAATCAAAAACATCATAATCTCTAGGAATAACAATAATTCCTCCTGGATGTTGGCCGGTCGTACGTTTAACGCCACCACACCCTCGAGCAATTCTTTCAAGTTCAGCACTACGTACTTCATTATCAATTCCTAATGTTTCAGCATATCCTTTTGCATAACCATAAGCTGTTTTTTCAGCAACTGTAGAAATTGTTCCTGCTCTAAAGACATGATCTTCTCCAAAAATAGTTTTAGTAAATGCATGAGCATTTGCTTGATACGCTCCCGAGAAATTTAAGTCGATATCAGGTACTTTATCCGCATTGAAACCTAAGAAAGTTTCGAACGGAATATTATGTCCTTCACCTTTCATAGGTTTACCACATACAGGGCAAATCTTATCAGGTAAATCATAACCATCAGCAGCAACACCTTCTTCTAAAAATTCACTATGACTACAATGAAGACATAGATAATGTGGTGGTAACGGATTTACTTCTGTAATTCCTGACATTGTTGCAACGAATGAAGATCCTACCGAACCTCTGGAACCTACTAGATAACCATCATCATTTGATTTTTTTACTAGTAAGTGGGAAATATAATAAATAACCCCAAACCCATGTTTAATGATATTACTTAATTCTTTTTCTAATCTTTTTTCCACAATTTCGGGTAATTTTTCACCATAAAGTCGATGTGCTGTATCATAACAAATCTTTGTTAAATTTTCATCTGCATTATCAATTGTTGGTGTAAATAATTTATCATGAATTGGTCGAATTTCTTCAACCATATCTGCGATTTTGTTTGTATTTGTTACAACATATTCATATACTTCATCCGCTGGTAGATAATCATAACATATTAACATTTCATCTGTTGTTCTTAAATATTGAGATGGTGTAAATGCACGTGGATTTTTTCGGTCACATAAAGGGTGAGCACGATGTCCAATCCCAATTTTGGGTTGTGATATAAAAACATCTCGATAAATTTTATCCTTTTCATCTAAAAAATGGACATCTCCAGTAGCTACAATAAGTTTATTTAATTTTTTTGCTGCTGTAATAAGACGTTTTATTGAAATAATTAAATTTTCTTCAGATTCAATTTGTCCACGATCAATTAAATGATAGTAATCTTGAAAAGGTTGTATTTCCACATAATCATAAAATTCTAACAATTGTTCCAACTTTTCATCTGAAGAATTCAAAGCTGCTTCAAAAACATCTGAACGATAACAGCTAGTCCCATATAGCAATCCTTTACGATAATATTCCAATCTTTCTTTTGGAATACGAGAACCATCATGGAAATAAGTTGTATTTGCTTCAGAAACAATTTTAAACATATTTTTTAAACCTTCTTTGTTCAAAGCAAGTGCTGTCATATGATATGGGAAAACGATTTTATAAGCATCGTCTTTTTGTAATTTATTTAAATCAAGTAAATTATAATTTCCACTTTGCATAATAGAATGTAACATCGTTGTAAATACAGCACCTAAAACTTCAGCATCATAATCAGCTCTATGTGCTACATCATCGTCATAATTTACACGATAAACACGACATACATTTCCTAAACGATAAGATTTCATTGGTTTCATAATAGCTCTTGCTAATGCCAAAGAATCAATAACCGGATTAGTTATAGGTTTTTGATTTAACCTCTTTAAACTTTCATTTAAAAAACCAATGTCAAATTTAGCATTGTGAGCCACTAAAATAGCATCACCAAAGAATTCTAATATTTGTGGTAAAAACTCTTTAATTGTTGGTGCATCAGCAACCATTTCATTTGTAATATTTGTAAGTTGAGAAACACGTGTTCCAATCTTTTTACCAGGATTTACAAAACTTTGTAAGCGATCAATCACTTCACCATTTTTAATTTTAACTGCACCAAATTCTGTAATCCCATCATGGATAACAGAAAAACCAGTTGTTTCCAAGTCAAATGATACATATGTGGCATCTTCAATAGACATATCTTTTTCATTAAAAACAATATTAAAATAAGGTTCTATCATATTTAATTCAACACCATAGATCATCTTAATGCCCGCTTTTAAACTAGCTGCTTGAGCTTCAGGAAATGATTGAACGTTTCCATGATCAGTAACTGCAATTGCTTTGTGTCCCCATTTGGCCACTTGATTAATATAATCCGAAACATTGCCTATTCCATCCATTGCTGACATCTTAGAATGTGTATGAAGTTCAACTCTTTTAACTTCCGCAGTGTCTTGCCTTCTTGCTGGTTCTTTAATAACTTCTATTTGGCGAGCCATCATAACAGTTTCTCTCGCATAATTATCTAAACGAATTTCTCCTGTTGCTTTGATCCACACTTTACCTTTATCTAGTACTTTAATATCCTCTAAAGTATTAGTTGTATTGTTTTCAAAGCGTTTTACCATAATTGAATCCGTATAGTCAGTGATCCATAATGTTTGAATATGTTTTCCTGCACGTGTTTTGATTAATTCAGTTTTAAAGACATACCCTTGAATCGTACAATTATTTTCCATCGTTTGACTGTTAATTTCAGATAACTTTAAAAAAGTTGCATCACCCTTTGGTTTTCGATAATTATTTTTATAATCTACAGTTGATTTTACTGGTTCCGATTTTTTTATTTCGGACATATCTATTTTCATTGGTTCATAGCTGTCCATTTCTTGTAATAAATTATTTAATTCATCATTATCTTGTTTAACATAAAAACTAAAATCTTTCTCTATTCCAATTTCCACAAAATACTTTTTAATTATTGATTTTAATTGTTGGAATTGTTCCAATTGTATTTCATTTAACAAACCAATCGATATAGTTTGTTTAATTTCAATATCTTCGATTTTCAACGAAGAAAATAATGGTGAAATTTGTTTTAGTTTTTCAATAATATACCCTAAATAAAGTGAAACATCTTTTGACTCAAAATTAAAATCATCATAACAAATTACAAATTCAGCCGGGTAAGGAAAATCAAGACCATGATCAAGTAAGAGTTGATACTCTGTAAATGGAATCAAATCCTTACTCAATATATAAAATGTATAATGGTTATCATGATGTACAATAACTTTTTTCAATGAAGCATGTAATAAAACATTAACATCTTCGATTATATTCAATTGTTTTAATAGTATTATTAATTTGTTCATATTACACCTCAAAAATCTTACCTATTATAACACAAAAAAAGGCTTAAGCCCTTTTTTTAGAAAAATTTTCCAATATCATTTATAGTTGCAAAAATCATTAGGCCAAAAGCAAGAATTAGTCCTGCCATTTGTAAAGCATATTTCATTTTTGTTGGAATTTCTCGACGAATAATTTTTTCAACTAATGCAAATAATACTTGACTACCATCTAGTCCTGGAATAGGTAGTAAATTAAACATTCCAATATTTGTTGATAGTAAAGCAGTCAATGACAACAATGTACTAATTGAACCAGATTGTGTAACTTGTGCAGTCACTGTATAAATTCCTACTGGGCCAGAAAGTTGTGAAACAGTATGTGTTAAATCTGTAATAAGTTTTCCTAATGTTGTAAAAATCAATAATGCATATTCTATAAATTGATTAATTCCTTGTCTTATAGCCTCAATAAAAGTCAATTTTTTAGTAGCCGCTGTTATTCCAATGACATAAGACTTGGATTCACTATTGTACTTTCCTTCAACTGTTTTTTCAATATTTTGATTCCCTCTTTTAAGGGAAATTTGCATTGTAACTGTATCTGTATCTAATTGCAAATTTTCATTAGATAAGACAGATTGAATATCTGAAAATGACGCAATGATATGTTCTTCACCATTAATTGTGATTTTATTAATGGTGTCTCCAGCTTGAACTCCAGCATTATAAGCACCATTGTTTTTAACAACACTTCCAATTTCGGAAGTATTTGTTTGTACTTCAACAAACGAATAAATACCTATTAATAAAACAAGGGCAAGTACAAAATTCATAAAAACACCAGCTAACATAATAATGCATTTTTTCCATGTTTTAATTCCTTTTAGAGTTCTTTCATAAGGAACATCTTTCATTAATTCGCTGTCTTCTTGATCAGCTTCACCAGCCATTGCAACATAACCACCAATAGGAAGTGCACGAATTTGATAATCTGTTTCTCCTTTTTTCTTAGAAAAAAGTTTAGGACCCATTCCAATAGAAAATTCAGCACAATAAACACCAAATAATTTAGCAGTTAGAAAATGTCCTAATTCATGGATTAATACAATAGCTCCTAGTATTACAAAAAAGACAAGAATATTTATAATCGTCTGCATGTTTCATTTATCTCCTTTAAAACAAAATCTCTCGCCCATTGATCAATATCTAATAATTGATCAATAGTTGGATCTTTAACCAACTCATGAGCATTCATAGCTTTTTCAACTAATTCCTCTATTTGTAAAAATTCAATTTTTCCTTCTCTAAACAAAAGATTAGCCATTTCATTTGCACCATTTAAAACACATGGTAAGCTTCCACCTGTTTTTCCAGCACGATATGCTAAAGAAAGCGCATGAAATCTATTGAAATCTGGCTTTTTAAAAGTAAGCGAACCAAGTTGTGTTAAATCTAAAGATTTACCATTAACTAATTTTTTTCTTTGTGGATAAGTTAACGCATACTGAATAGCCAAACGCATATCAGGTGTTCCCATTTGCCCAATGACAGAAGTATCTTCAAACTCTACAGCAGAATGTAAAATACTTTCTGGATGAATCAAGACTTCAATTTGATCATAATCTACATCAAACAACCATTTTGCTTCCATGACCTCTAATCCCTTATTAAATAAAGTAGCACTATCAATCGTAATTTTAGCCCCCATTGACCAGTTAGGATGATTCAACGCTTCTTTAACAGAAACACCTACAAGTTCTTCTCTTGTTTTATCTCTAAAACTTCCGCCACTTGCTGTTAATAAAATACGTTTGATTTTATTCATCTCATTTCCTTGAAGCGATTGGAAAATTGCTGAATGTTCACTATCTACTGGTAATAATTTTACACCATGTTCTTTAACTAATTTTGTAATAATATGTCCTGCAACCACAAGTGTTTCTTTATTAGCTAAAGCAATATCTTTTTTAGATTCAATAGCATGAATTGTTGGTAACAAACCTGCAAAACCTACAATTGCATTTAATACAATATCAACTTGATCAATTGTTGCAATTTCATCTAAACCAGCACTACCAAAAACAAAACGAATATGTGGATATTTTTCTTGAAGATAGTTACAATCCTTTTCATCGATAACACAAACAACTTGTGGATTGATTTTTTGAATTGTTGTTTCAAGTAATACAATATTTTTGCCCGCAGACATTGCAACAACATTAAATTCATCTTGATGATGCAAGCAAACATCAACAGTTTGTTGACCAATAGAACCTGTAACACCTAAAATCGTAATATTTTTCATTATCTATAACCCCACAATCATTAAAAAGAAACTAAAAATCAATACATTAAAAGTTAAACTATCAATACGATCTAAAATTCCGCCATGTCCTGGTAATAATTTTGAATAATCTTTAACTTCAAAATATCTTTTAATGGCACTAAAAATCAAATCTCCTATTTGACTTGTCGTTGTCATTACGATAATTGCTGGTACAATAATCCAATGATGTGCCAATATTCCTGTAAAATATGCAAAAACCAATCCTAAAACACTTCCTAGAACAATTCCACCAATTGACCCTTCAATTGTTTTTTTAGGAGATAATCTTGGAATCAACTTATGTTTACCAAAAGCCATACCAGCAAAATAAGCTCCTGTATCACTACCAAAAGTTGCAATTGCTAATAACAATAAATATTCCCAACCATAGTCAACTCTTAAAACAAGTAACGCATGTAATCCAGAACAAACAAGAACACCCATCGTAAAAACATAAGCACTTCTTTCAATATTACATTTATCATCAAAAATCATACATGCTAAAATAACCGCTAAATAAACCAAAATAGAATAGCTAGAAATAAGTAATTGATTTCTGTTAAATAAAAATCCTGTAACAAAAAACAAACCAACAATGATATACATATACATTCCAATACGTGGTCTAGAACAAATATGTAACATTTCATAAACACTAAGAACCATTGCAACCCCTATAACAATTTTATAAAAAATACCCCCAAAAATGACTGCTGGAACTACAATTGCAATCAAGCACAGTGCAGTAATAATTCTTTCTTTCACTATTTTAAACCTCCATATCTACGCTCCCTATTTTGATAAAGCCAAATTGCTTTATGTAATTCTTTTTCATCAAAATCTGGCCAACAAACAGGAGTAAAAATAAACTCTGCATAAGCAAGTTGCCATAACATAAAATTAGATAATCTTTGTTCTCCACTTGTTCTTACCATTAAATCAACATCAGGTAAATTCGCAGACATTAATGTTGAACCAAAATAATTTTCATCAATATCCTCAATATCAAGTTTCCCATCTTTTACATCTTGTGCTATTTTTTTAGTTGAACAAACGATTTCATCTCTACTACCATAAATAAAAGCAAAGCAAAGTTTTAGTCCAGTATTATCCTTTGTTCTTTCTATAGCAGTATTGATAATATCTCTTGTTGCCTTTGGAGCTTTTTCTAAATGCCCAATCATACAAATTTGAACATTATTTTCAATTAATTCTTTTAAATAAAGTTCAAAAAATTTTTTGGGTAATTTAAATATAAATTGTACTTCTTCTTCAGGACGAGAAAAATTTTCTGTAGAAAAAGCATAAACTGTCATTGCTTTAACACCAAGTCTATTAGCCTCTAAAGCAATCTTACGAATTGTCTTTGTACCTTCGTTATGGCCATAAGTTCTTGGCATCATTCTCTTTTTAGCCCAGCGTCCATTGCCATCCATAATAAAGGCAATATGTGCTGGTATATTATTCATGTCTAATTCATAGTTTTCAATTTGATCATTCATAGAATAATCCTCCTTAAAGTCATGATTGATTATAACATAAAACCATAAAATAAAAAAGCGCCTAATGTAGTGCACTGAAATAGGTGGTTTTTTATGTTCTAATCCAATTTCTCCAAGCTGATTAAAAATTTAAACCCATCTTAAAACATTTCTATAAAATGTTCTATGAGTACATCCACCAGGATCAGGTATATTTTCTCCGTTCATATATTTTCTAACACATTCTAATTTAAATTCTTTTGTATACCGCATAATAAAAGTGAACCTCCTAAGTTGTTGGTCCAACTTATTCAGTTCACTTCATAATAAGACGCCTCAATAATTATACAGTCATAATATCTTTTTCTTTTACTTTACCAATTTCATCAACTTCTTTGACAAATTTATCAGTTAATTTTTGAACACGATTTTGACCGTCTTTAATTTCATCTTCACTACCATCGCATTTTTTAATTTCGTCATTAGCATCACGACGAATATTTCTTATAGCAACTTTAGCATGTTCAGCGAATTTCCAAACATTTTTTGCATATTCTTTACGTCTTTCTTCTGTTAATGCTGGTACAGTAATACGAATAATTTCTCCATCATTTTGAGGAGTTAAACCTAAATCAGCTTCATAAATTCCATGTTCGATATCTTTTAAAGCAGATTTATCATAAGGTTTAATTACTAATTGTCTACCTTCTACAACAGAAACACCAGCCATTTGATTAATTGGTGTTGGTGATCCGTAATAGTTGACCATTACACGGTCTAACATTGCAGGAGTAGCTCTTCCAGTTCTAACTGTTGCTAAATCTCTTTGGTAAGCTTCGATTGCTTTTTGCATTCTATCACTTGCATCATCTAAGATCATATTTATCATATTATTTTCCTCCAGAGATAGTTGTTCCTATTTTTTGTCCATCACAAGCTTTGGCAATATTACCATCTTCTTGCATATTAAATACACATAAATCAATATCGTTATCTTTACATAATGTAATAGCTGTTTGATCCATTACTTTTAAATCTTTTGCTAAAACATCACTATATGAAATTTCATCAAATTTTACTGCAGATTCATCTAACTTAGGATCAGCAGAATAAACACCATCGACCCCATTTTTAGCCATTAAAATAACATCAGCATTGATTTCAGCGGCTCTTAATGCAGCTGTTGTATCAGTTGTAAAATATGGACTTCCAGTTCCAGCACCAAAAATAACGATTCTACCTTTTTCTAAATGTCTAACAGCACGTCTTCTAATGTATGGTTCTGCAATTTGTCTCATTTCAATTGCTGAAAGTAAACGTGTTTGAACTCCTAGTTGCTCTAAAGCATTTTGAACAGCTAAACCATTCATTACTGTTGCCAACATTCCCATATAATCAGCAGAAGAACGTTCCATACCCATTTGTGCACCAGTAACACCACGCCAAATATTACCACCACCACAAACGATGGCAATTTCAACACCTAAATCTTTAGCTTCTTTGATTTGTCTTGCAATATCGGCTACAGTATTAGCGTTTATACCAAAATGATCGTCACCAGCTAATGCTTCACCACTTAATTTTAATAAAACTCTTTTATATTTCATAAAATGTTCTCCTTTTTTAAAAAAAGGACACACTTGTAGTGTCCTTAAAAATTATTGTTTCATTTGTGCAGCTACTTCTTCAGCAAAGTTTTCTTCTTTCTTTTCGATACCTTCACCAACTTGGAAACGAGCCATTTCTAACACTTTAGCTTTTCCTAAGTATTTAGCAACTGATTCTTTTGGTGTTTTAATGAATTCTTGATCTAATAAACACCATTCAGAGAATACTTTATTTAATTTTCCACGTTTGATACCTTCTAATACTTTTTCAGGTTTGTTAGCTAATTTAGGATCATTAGCCATGATTTCTGTTTGAACTGCATCTTCTCTATCTTTTTCAACTTGTGGAATTTCATCTTGTGAGATATATTTTGGATTGATAGCAGCAACATGCATAGCAATGTCTCTTGCTTTTTCTTCATCACCGTCAGCTAATTTAACGATTGATACCATTTTTCCACCCATATGTGAATAAGCACCAAATACTTCATCATCATTTTTAGTGAAAGTTTTAATTCTTCTTAAAGATAATTTTTCACCAATTTTTCCAGATGCTTCTGCAATTGTAGTTTCAATAGTTTTTCCATCAACTTCAATTGCTTTTGCAGCTTCTAAATCAGCAGGGTTATTTGCAGCAACTGCTTCACATACATTATTTACTAATGCAACGAATTCAGCATTTTTTGCTACGAAGTCAGTTTCAGAGTTAACTTCAACCATAGCAGCTACATTTCCGTTAATAGCGAAAGCAGATAACCCTTCAGCAGCGATTCTATCAGCTTTTTTAGCAGATTTTGCGATTCCTTTTTCTCTTAACCAGTCGAATGATGCTTCGATGTCACCATCACATGCTTCTAATGCTTTTTTACAATCCATCATTCCAGCACCAGTTTTTTCACGTAATTCTTTTACTAATTTTGCACTAATTGCCATTTTCTTTTCCTCCATGAATTTTATTTTATTAAAAAGGGAAAGCTTTGCTTTCCCATCACAACATATTTATGATTTCCAGCCTTGAGATTATTCTTGAGTTGGTCTAGATTCTCTTCTTTGAGCTGGTCTACCAGCTTTATTTCTTGGCCCTCTTCTGTTGTTGTTTTCTACAGAAGATACAGCATCATTCATAGTAACTTCTTTTTCATCTTCATCTTTAACATAAGCAACAGTTAATGGTTCACTTTTAGCTTCACAAATTGCATCTGCCATAGCAGCAACAATTAATTTAACAGCTCTAATAGCATCATCATTTGCTGGGATTACATAATCAACTTCATCAGGATCACAGTTAGTATCAACAATACCAAATACAGGGATTCCTAAGATTCTTGCTTCAGCAACAGCGTTGTGTTCAGCTTTAGGATCTACAACGAATAAAGCACTTGGTAATCTTCTCATTTCTTTAATACCACCTAAGTTCTTTTCTAACTTAGCAGCTTCTTTTTTTAGTAAGATAACTTCTTTTTTAGGTAATAAATCGAAAGTACCATCTTTTTCCATTTTTTCTAATTCAACTAATCTTCTAATTCTTTTTTGGATTGTTTTGAAGTTAGTTAAAGTTCCACCTAACCAACGTGAGTTAACATAGAAACTTCCAGAACGGATTGCTTCTTCTTTAACAGCTTCTTGAGCTTGTTTTTTAGTTCCTACAAATAAAACTTTTCCACCTTTTTCGGCAATTTCATTCATTGCTTTATAAGCTTCATCGATTTTTTTAGATGATTTTTGTAAATCAATAATGTAAATTCCATTTCTTGATGTAAAAATGTATGGAGCCATTTTAGGATTCCATCTTTTTGTTTGATGTCCGAAATGAACACCTACTTCTAATAATTTTTTCATTGAAATTACTGACATGTGTAATTTCCTCCTTTTCGTTTTTTTCCTCCATTATTTCAAACATTTACCACCATTAGGCACTAGATAAATGAATTCATAATGTGTGTATTTTTTAATACCTGAAACATAATAGCATAAGATTTAAAACAAAACAACCCTTTTTTATGCTTTATTTCGAGGATGTGCTTTTAAATAAACATTTTTCAAATGTTCTTTTGTAACATGGGTATAAATTTGTGTTGTCGAAAGGTTTTCATGACCCAATAATTCCTGTACAGTTCTTATATCTGCTCCCGCATTCAATAAATGTGTGGCAAAGGAATGTCTGAAAGTATGTGGATGTATTTTCTTGGTTGCATCATATTCTCTTCCAATACGCTTTACAATATCCTGTATTCCTCTATTGGTCATTTGTTCTCCTCTTTTATTAACAAAAACATATGGATGATCTTCTGAATTTACAAGTTTTCCCCTTACTTCTTCTATATATTTTAATAACCATTCACTAGCAAATTCATGGAAAGGAACATAACGGTCTTTGTTCCCTTTACCATGAATCAATAAAACTCGATTGTGAAAATCTATACAATCCAAGGTTAAATTTACTACTTCAGAACATCTTAACCCAGAAGCATACATGATTTCTAGCATCGCTTTATTACGAATTCCTAAATCATCTTGTGTATCAATACCATCCAATAAATCCATCATTTCTTCAGGAAACAAAAAATCAGGATTACGCTTTGCGGTTTTAATATTTTCAACAAGAATCATTGGATTATTTTCAGCCAATTCTTCTTTTACTAGATATTTATAAAATGATCTTAAACAACTGATTCGATTATTAATTGAACTCTTTGACAATTTTTTTTCATTTAAATAAGTTAAATATCCTCTTATATTTGTATACTTGACATCGTTAAAGTGAGAAATACTTTCACTTTTTAAAAAACCAATAAATTCATTTAAACTTCGTTGATAAGATTCAACTGTATTGATTGAGTAATGTTTTTGAAATTGAAGATATTTTATAAATTCTTCTTTATCTTGATTATAACTCATTGATAAATTGATCCATTACTTCTATTGCTCTGTTAGCATAAGCTTCTTTTCTTAGTTTCTTTTTAACGCGTACAGGTAAATCTGGTAGAATTCCAAAATTAGCTTTCATTGGTTGGAAATTACTTTCATCACAATGCGTAATATAATATGCAAGTGCCCCCATGATTGTTTCTTGTGGAAAAATAACAGGTTCTTGTTTATTTAAATAACGAACCATGTTCATTCCGGCAACGATTCCACTTTGAGCTGATTCAACATATCCTTCAACTCCTGTCATTTGTCCAGCAAAATAAATTCCAGAATGATTTTTTAAACTGTAATCTTGATTTAAAAATTTTGGAGAACAAATAAACGAATTTCGATGCATGACACCGTATCTTACAAATGTTGCATTTTCTAATCCCGGAATTAAATGAATAATTCTTCTTTGTTCAGGCCATGTAAGATGTGTTTGAAAACCAACAATATTATATAAACTAGCTTGTACGTTATCTTGTCTTAACTGTACGACTGCATATGGTTTTGTACCATCAGGTTTTGTTAACCCAACCGGTTTCATAGGCCCAAACAATAAAGTTTGTTTTCCTCTTCTTGCCATTTCTTCAAAAGGCATACATCCTTCAAAAAATTTTTCTTCAAAATCTTTTGGTTTAACAACCTCTGCTTTCATTAATTCATCATAAAATACATTAAATTGCTCCTCATTCATTGGACAATTTATATATTCATTTTCTCCTTTGTCATATCTTGATTTATAATAAGCAATATTAAAATCAATACTATCTTTTTCAACAATTGGAGCCGCCGCATCAAAAAAATAAAAATATTCTTCTCCTAATAATTCTTTGATTTTCGTAGACAAAGCATCACTTGTTAAAGGTCCACTTGCAATAATTGTTGGTGCTTGGGGAATTTCTGTAACTTCTTCATGAATCACTTCGATATTTGGATGATTTGTTATAAACTCAGTAACATCCGCAGAAAACTTTTCACGATCCACTGCAAGTGCTCCACCAGCAGGAACACTATTTTTTCTAGCAAATCGAATAATAACACTATCTAGTTTTTCCATTTCATTTTTTAATACACCTACGGCATTATTGAAATTATCTCCTCTTAACGAATTAGAACAAACAAGTTCAGCAAATGATGATGTATGATGTGCCGGTGTCATTTTAACAGGTCTCATTTCATATAACTTTACTTTAATATTATTTTTTGCTAATTGATAAGCCGCCTCAACTCCAGCAAGACCAGCTCCAATTACATTGACTATTTTTTCACTTTCCATATTTTCTCCTTTTTAAAAAAGTAGAACAAATGTTCTACTTAATAATTGTTTTACATTTTGGATAATTTGAACAAGCTTTAAATTCTCCCCAACGTCCCTTTTTAATAACCACTGGAGAACCACAGTTAGGACAAACTTCATCTGTCATAACAGGTTCTGCTTTCTTTTTAGAATTCTTAATATATTTACATTGTGGGTAATTTGAACATGCTTCAAATTTACCATATCTTCCGGTTTTAAAAACCATTGGGCTTCCACACTTAGGACAGTTTTCTCCTGTAAATTCAGGTTCAACTTTTTCTTTTTTGATGTATTTACATTCAGGATAATTTTCACAAGCTATAAATTTACCATAACGCCCATGTCTTTCAACAAGATCATGTCCACATTCAGGACATTTCTCTCCAGTTTTTTTAGGTGAAATGACTTCCATTTTTTCATTTGCTTCATCCAATAAAGGTTGGAATTTTTTAATAAATGTATCTATAGCATCAAAATAATCATCTTGTCCTTCTGCAATATCATCTAGTTCTTTTTCCATTTGTGCAGTATATTCGACATTAATAATATCATTAAAAAATTGTGTTAGTCGATCACTTGTTAAAATTCCACTTTCAGTAGGTTTAAATGTTTTATCAACAAGTTCCACATACCCTCTAGTTTGAATCGTATCAATAATCATCGCATAAGTACTTGGTCTACCAATTCCAAGTTCTTCCATTTCTTTAATTAGTTTTGCTTCACTATAACGAGCAGGTGGTTTTGTAAAATGTTGTGTTTTTTCAATATTTTGACTTTCTAAAATTTCTTGTTCAGTTAATTCAGGTAAAATTTCATCTTTTTGTTTTTCATATGGGCTATATAAACGTAAATAACCATCAAATTTTAATACTGAACCACTTGCGTTAAAATAATAGTTATTATTTTCTAATACTACACTTGTTGCATCAAAACGAGATGGTGCCATTAATGACGCCAATGCTCTGGCATAAATTAAAGAATACAATTTAAATTCATCCACACTTAAATATTCTTTAACAGACTCAGGTGTACGCATTGCACTTGTTGGACGAATTCCTTCGTGAGCATCTTGTACATTTTCTTTCTTTTTACTTACTTTTACTTTTCCAACATAATTTTGACCATATTTTTCTTTAATATATTCTGTAGCACTTTCTACAAATAAATCTGACAATCTTGTCGAATCTGTACGCATATAAGTAATAAGCCCTACTGTTTCATCTTCTAAAGCAATTCCTTCATATAGCTTTTGAGCAATCATCATTGTCTTTCTTGCTTTAAAGCCTAATTTAGAAGACGCTTCTTGTTGTAATGTTGAAGTAATAAATGGTGGTTTTGATTCTCTTTTCTTACTTGATTTTTTTACACTATCAATAACAAATTCTTTAGAAAGTGCATTAAAGATTTCCAAAGCTTCTTGTTCATTTGAAATTTTTAACTTCTTTGTTCCTTTTTTATTAAGTTCACCTGTAAATTCAATTTCATCTTTTTCAAATTGTGCTTTGATTTTCCAGTATTCTTCTGGAACAAAGGCTTCGATTTCACGTTCTTTTTCAACAATTAATCTTAAAGCAACCGATTGAACTCGACCAGCTGATTTAGATTTAATTTTTCTTTGTAATAATTTAGATAATTTAAATCCAATAATTCTATCCAATACTCTTCTTGTTTCTTGAGATTTTACAAGATTTTGATCAATTTTACGAGGATGATTCAATGCATCAACAACTGCATCTTTTGTTACCTCATTAAAAACAATACGATTATCATCATCCATATCTAAACCTAAAACATCTGCTAAATGCCATGAAATTGCTTCCCCTTCACGGTCAGGGTCGGTAGCAAGATAAACTGTTTTTGCCTCTTTAACAGCTGCTTTCAATTCCTTAACGACATCTTTTTTATCCTTAGAAATAACATATTTTGGCTTATAATGATCTTCTTGATCAATCCCTAGCCCTTCTTTACCAGATGTTGATAAATCTCTAATATGCCCTTTAGAAGAAGTCACATGATATTCCTTCCCTAAATAATTTTCTATTGTTTTTGATTTAGAAGGAGATTCCACAATGACTAATTTATCATACATAATATAACCCCCTTATCGCAAAAACTATTATTATTGTTTTTTTTCACTTTGTCAACTCCATTTCATTAATCTTCAATAATATCATTTACAGTCAATACTAACTTGGCCCCTTGTTGAATCAATAAATTACACCCCATTGGATCCCCAATTCTTGATGGAATACAATAGATATCTTTTCCTTGATCTAATGCATATCCTACAGTAATCATTGTTCCTGAACGTTTTTCAGCTTCTGTAACAACTACAGATTCACTTAAGCCAGCAATTAACCGATTCCTACATGGAAAATCCTTAGCCTGTGGTACATAATCACCTGGTTTTTCACTAATAATAAGATGATTACTTTTTAATTGAACATATAAATCTTGATTTCTTTTTGGATAACAATAATTAATTCCACTTCCCAATACTGCAACTGTTTTCCCTTTGTTTTTTAATGCACTTCTATGAGCGAGAGTATCAATTCCTAATGCCATACCACTTACAATCGTATATTCATTTTTTACTAAATCACATACAATTTTATCCGTAATATTTGATCCATATTCACTAGGAACACGTTTACCAATAACACCTATGCATTTACCATTTAAAATATTCAAATTTCCATGATAAAACAATACAAATGGTGGACAAGATATTTCTTTTAAAGCATCTGGATAATCACTTGAAATAATCGTTGTATATTTTGAATTTACTTTAGCAACTGCTTCCCTCCTTTCTTCTTGAGAAACTTTTTCTTTTGCTTGCAATGCTTTTAAAATACTTTGAAAATCACCTTGATACTTCAAAGCAAAAAATAGTAAGATTTCTTCCATATTTATCACCTCACTATTTATATAGACATTTAATTTTGTTTTTTCTTCTTTTTTTATAAAAAAAGAACTAAATATCTAAATTTAAAGATATTTGTTCTTTCATTACTTCTTGTACTGGTTTAAAAGATTTCCTATGAATAGGGCATGGACCATATTTACTAAGTGCCTCTTTATGTGCCTTGGTTACATAGCCCTTATGTTTTTCAAAACCATATTGTGGATATTTTTTTGCATAATCTATCATCAAATGATCTCTTGTTACCTTAGCTAATATACTTGCTGCTGCAATAGACATAGAAAGGGTATCTCCTTTAATAATAGATAAATGTTCAATATCATGTAAAGGCATCGCATCTGTTAAAGCAAACATTTTTTCTCTCTTTAAAATTTGACAACATTTTTCCATTCCTTTTTGACTTGCGCTATATACATTTAATTGATCAACATCTTCAACAGAAATAACTTCAATGTGATAGGCTAATGCATTTTCTATAATTATTTGATACATCGCCTCTCTTTTTTTTGCTGTTAATTGTTTTGAATCAAAAATACGTTCATCATAAAATCCTTTAGGAAAAATGACTCCTGCAACAACTAATTCGCCAGCCATTGGTCCTCTTCCAGCTTCATCAAGACCAATAATATAATCATAACCTAAATCATAATATCTATTTTCATATTCTAATAAATTACTCATTTGGAAGCTCCCATGTTATTTTTGTAATAACACCATCAAATAAATCAGTAAAAAACATATCCATGACACGCTCATAATCAGTAATCCCTCTTACTGGTTTTATTTTTTTATTAAATGCGATATCATCATAACATTTTTCAACCCAATCACTTTGTAAATCAACAGCTATTTGATAACGATTTTCTAAAGTTCCAGGGTAATTTTTAACTAAATATTCAACTGCATAAATAAATAAATCTTCCCTTGGTAATATTTGCTGTTTAATAGAACCAATAAGAGCAATATTTCTAGCAATATCCTCACTTTCGAATTTAGGCCATAAAACACCCGGTGTATCAAATAATTCAAAATCTTTATCTACCTTAATAATTTGTTGAGCTTTCGTTACACCTGGTTTATTCCCCGTAACAGTTGCTTTTCTTTTTGCTAAGCGATTGATGAAAGTAGATTTTCCAACATTAGGAATACCTAAAACCATTGCTCGCATTGCACGAGGTTTTAATCCCTTCTTTGCTTCTCGTGCCATTTTATCTTTCAAAATTTCTTTGCAAACTTGTATGATCTTTTTATATTCATTAAATTGCTTAAGATTAACACTTATAGCATAATAACCTTTACTTTTGTAAAAATCTATCCATTTTTGTGTTAGTTTATCATCTGCTAAATCTTCTTTTGTCATTACAATTAATCTTGGCTTATTATTAACAACACTATTAAATAATGGATTTTTACTTGAATATGGAGCTCTAGCATCCACCAATTCAACAACAATATCTATTAATTTTATTTTATCAGCGATTTCTCTTTTTGCCTTAGCCATATGGCCAGGAAACCATTGTATTTGTGCCATATTAGTTCATTCCTTTCATATGATTAAAAGGAAATAGTATAATTCCTTTTTTTGATAAAACATCTTCAATTTTAAAACATCCTAATTCTCTTGAATCAAGTGAATTTACTCTATTATCACCTAAAACGAAAATTTCATTTTCACCAACTGAAATTTCAAAATCATCAGTAAAATAAGAAATATTATATCGACTCTTTACATCTTTTATATGTGATTTATTAAGATAATTTTCTTTAATATACTTTCCATTAACATACAAACAATCATTTTTGTAAACAATTTTTTCTCCAGGTAACCCTATAACTCTTTTAATAATTACATTGTCTAATTGTTTACAGTCTATTGTGACAATATCAAATCTTTTAATTTGTTTTGAATTCAAATCAAGCCGAGACATAAAGGCAAGATCTCCGTCATGTAATGTTGGATACATTGAAGAACCATCGACTTTGACCGGCATAATTATGCCTTTAAAAACAAAAACAATTGCTAAACAAACAACAATAAATTCTAATATTGCCATCATTGTTTTTTTACTATATTTCATAGACATCACCTATCTTTATCTTATAGACGTGTTCTATTATACAACAATTAATGGTAGAAAAAAAGAAATGGTTACCCATTTCTTATTTTCTAATTTCTTTGATTCTAGCAGCTTTACCGGATAAACCACGTAAGTAATTTAATTTAGCTCTACGTACTTTACCAACTTTAGCAACTTCGATTCTATCGATGATTGGTGAATGAACTGGGAAAGTTCTTTCTACACCAACTTGGTAAGAAATTTTTCTAACTGTGAAAGTTTCAGCAATTCCTTTACCTTGTCTTGCGATACAAACCCCTTCAAATAATTGGATACGGTATTTATTACCTTCTTTAATTTTTACATAAACTTTTAAAGTGTCTCCAGCTTTGAAAACAGGGATATCAGATTTTAATTGTTTTTTAGTAATTTGTTCTACTAATGTTAAATTCATCTTTCTTCTCCTTTTCATTTATAGTCTTGTATGTTCATTCGATTAACCAGCGGAACATATGCAGTCACATTGACCTATGCTATTATAACATCGTTCAAAAAAATATCAACTCTTTTTTTTAATTTTTGTCAACATATTTGCCGATTCTTCATCAAATTCATAATTTTCTAATAAATCTGGTCTCTTTAAATAGGTTTTCTTTAGAGATTGGTATTTTCTCCATTTACGAATATTTTCATGATGACCAGAGACCAATACGTCAGGCACTCTATTTCCATCATATTCTATTGGTCTTGTATATTGTGGGTATTCTAATAATCCATCTGCAAATGAATCATCTTCATGGCTTTCTTGACGAATAGCTCCTTCAAGTAATCTTATTACCGCATCACAAGTAACCATACTTCCTAGTTCACCACCAGTTAGTACATAATCACCAATAGACAATTCTAAATCAACATAATCACGAATTCTTTCATCAAATCCTTCATAATGTCCACAAATAATAATAAGATGCTTTTCTAATGAAAGCTTTTGTGCTACTTGATGCTTTAAAGTAATCCCTTGAGGAGACATTAAAATAACAAGTGAATCATCCGTTGTTAATGTTTTTAAGCAATCAATGATTGGTTGACACATCAACACCATTCCCTGTCCTCCTCCATAAGGATAATCATCTACATGTTTATGCTTATCTTGAGTGAATTCTCTAAAATTATGAATCTTAATATCAACAACTTCTTTATCTATAGCTCTTTTGATAATTGAGGTATTTAAAAAGCCTTCAAACATTTCTGGAAATAATGATAAAATATCAATCTTCATCATACATTCCCTTAATCAAATGAACAAATATTTTTTTATTTTCAATATCTTCATTTTCAATAAATGCATCAACATATGGAATAGCAATCTTTTTATTTGCTGTTTGTACAGTTAAAACATCATGTGCACCATTAAAATAAACAGATTCTACTTTTCCAATTTCTTGATCATTATTAATGATCTGACAACCAATTAAATCATCGTAAAAATATTCATCATCATCTAATTCAACATCTTCTTTTAAACCATAAACATTATAACCAACATATTTTTCTACTAGATTAATATCTTGCAATCCCTCAAAACTGATTAAATAATTTCCTTTATGAACTCTTACAGTTTTGATGATAAAAGGGTCTACAATTTCATTTAAGTAAAGCTTATGTCCCACAACAAATCTTTGATCATTGAAATCACTAAAAGAACGTATTTTAAGTTCTCCTTTAAGTGCATGCGTTCCAACAATTTTTCCAATTTTTAATTTTTCCATATAACCTCCAAAAAAAATAGATGTGTAAAACACATCTATTCATATGATTCGAATTTAATATCTAATTTTTTATCAGAAAGACGTCCTGCAACAGACATTAATTGACGAATAGAATTAGCCATAACACCTTTACGACCGATTAATTTTGCAATGTCATTTTTTGCTGAATAAACATGTAAAACAACAACATTCTCATCTAAAGAAGGCATTTGTCTTACTTCTAAATGTTCTTTATCCTCAACTAATTCAATCGCTATATCTTTTAGTGTTTTTACATAATCCATAATTATTTACCTTGTTTTGAATCAGCAAATTTTTTCATGATACCTTGTTTAGACAATAAGTTTCTAACTGTATCAGATGGTTGAGCACCATTGTTTAACCATTTTAAGATTTCTTCTTCTTTTAAGTTAACTTGAGCTGGATTAGTACATGGATTATATGTACCTAATAATTCAATAAATCTACCATCTCTTGGTGATCTTGAATCAGCTGCTACGATTCTATAGAAAGGTCTTTTTTTAGCACCCATTCTTGTCATTCTTAATTTTACTGCCATTTATATTTCCTCCTTGTTTTCTTATTGCTTGTATAATTTAACATAGATAGGAACAGGTGTCAAGCATTTTTGCTTGACACCTTTCATTATTTTTTCTTTTTCTTTTTATGACGTACTTTTTTACGATTTGGACCACCTACAAAGTGACCTCCTCCCATTTTTGGAAGTCCTGTTGCCATATCCATATTTGACATTTGTTTCATCATTTGTTTAGATTGTTCAAATTGTTTTAATAATCTATTAATAGCTGCTAAATCTTTACCACATCCTTTAGCAATACGTTGTTTTCTAGATAATGTAATAATACTTGGATCACGACGTTCTTCTAAAGTCATAGAATAAATAATAGACTCTGTTTCTTTCATTCTCTTATCTGTTGTTTCATCGTTTAAATTAGGCATAGATGGCATACCAGGAATCATTTTCAAAATTCCTGAAAGTGGACCTAACTTCTTTAATTGATGCATTTGATCAAGCATATCATCCAATCCAAAACGTCCAGATTGCATTTTTTTCATAGCTTTCATTGTTTCTTTTTCATCATAGACATCTTGAACTTTTTCAACTAAAGAGACTACATCACCCATTCCTAAGATACGATCTGCCATACGATCTGGGTAGAATAAATCAATAGCATCTAATTTTTCACCTGTACCAATAAATTTAATTGGAACATGCGTAATATGTCTAATAGAAAGTGCTCCCCCACCACGAGAATCACCATCTAATTTAGTAAGCACAGCTCCTGTAATACTTAATTTTTCATTAAATGAAGCAGCTACATTGACAATATCTTGACCTGTCAATGAATCTACAACAAGTAAAATTTCATCAGGTTTTGCAATTTCTTTAACATTTGCTAGTTCTTGCATTAAAGGTTCATCAATGTGCAAACGTCCTGCCGTATCAATAATAATAACATCATTATTATTTAAAGCCGCATAATTCATAGCACCTTTAACAATATTTTCAGCACTTTCAGATGTTCCTTTTTCATAAACAGGCACATCTAATTGCTTTCCTAATGTTACCAATTGATCAACGGCTGCTGGACGATAAATATCTCCTGCAACCAATAATGGTTTTTTAGCATATTTTGTCTTAATTAATTTAGCAATCTTCCCAGAAGTTGTTGTTTTCCCAGAACCTTGTAACCCTACCATCATAATAACTGTTGGTTTTTTACTAAAATCAACTTCTGAAACCTCATCACCTAATAAATGTACTAATTCATCATGTACAATTTTAACTAAAACTTGTCCAGGTTTTAATGAACCTACGACATCTGCACCAATTGCTTTTTCTTTTGTTGATGCAATGAACTCTTTTACAACTTGATAGTTGACATCAGCTTCAAGTAAAGCAAGTCGAATTTCTGTCAACATCTCTTCCATATTACTTTCAGTCAACTGACCTTGTCCAGATACCTTTTTTAAAGTTGACTGCAATCTTTCAGATAACGAATCAAACGCCATATATACCTCCTATAAATCTCTTAACATTTGTAAATGTTCATCAATATTTTTATGTTCTTCTTTTATATCTTTTTCTAAATCATCTATAATTTCAAGTCTTTTTTGATGTTTTTCTAATAAATTTAATTTTTCTTCATAATTTTCTAAATGTAAACAAGCTTTTTTTAAATTGTCAAAAACTGCATTTTTAGAAACATTTTTAATCAAAGATATCTCTGACAAAGACAAATCCTCATGATAATACAAATCTAAATACTCTCTTTGTTTTTCAGTTAATAAATCTTCATATAAATCCATCAAAAGATTTACTCTTTGCTTTTTTTCTAAACTATTTTCCATTATGCTTCCTCAACTAACCCTTTACATAATCCATAAATATATTGTTCTAAGTCAAATTCTTGTAAATCATCAACTTGTTCACCTAAACCAATAAATTTTACAGGAATATTTAATTGATCTTTAATAGATAAAACAATTCCACCTTTAGCAGTACCATCCATTTTTGTAAGAACAATCCCTGTAATATCAGTAATCTTAGAAAATTCAATAGCTTGTGAAACACCATTTTGTCCTGTTGTTGCATCTACAACAAGAAGTGTTTCATGTGGTCCTTCAGGAACAACACGCTTAATAATTCGATTCATTTTTTCCAATTCGTTCATTAAATTCACTTTATTTTGTAAACGACCTGCTGTATCACAAATTAAAACATCCGCTCCTGTTTCTTTAGCTTTATTTAAAGCATCAAAAACAACGGCCGAAGGATCTCCTCCTTCTTTTCCTTTAACGATATCCACACCAACTCTTTCTGCCCAAACTGCCAACTGATCAATTGCTCCTGCTCTAAATGTATCACCCGCAGCAACAACGACTTTTTTACCTTCATCATGAACAATACGATGAGCAAGTTTCCCAATCGTTGTTGTTTTTCCAGCACCATTGACACCAACCATTAAAATAACAGTTAACCCTTCTGCTGCGTAATTGATTTTAGTTGACATAACACTTTCATTAGCATAAATAACGAACATTTTATCAACAATAATATCATTAATTTCTCTTGGATCAGTTATATTTCTGATTCTTACTTCTGTTTTAATTTCAGATACAATCTTCATGACCATCGAAACACCAACATCAGCCATAATTAAAATATTTTCTAATTCTTCAAAATACTCATCATTGATTTCTCTAAATCGGGCAGCTAATTCATTAATACGATCTGAAAATGTTTCAGAAGATTTATCTAAACCAACAACATATTTTTCATTTTGCTTAGTTGACTTTCCAACTAATTTTTCTTTTATTTGTGTAAAAAATCCCATCTAAATACCTCCCTTACGATTTTCATTAGAAAAATCTATTGCCTCTTCAAGTTTGACACTTACAAGTTTTGTAACACCTTTTTGTTGCATCGTCGCACCATATAACAAATCACATTCTTCCATCGTTCCCTCACGATGTGTTACTACAATAAATTGTGTTTGTTTAGAAAATTCTCTTAAGAATTTTGCAAATCTTTCAACATTAGCCATATCCAATGCTGCTTCAACTTCATCTAAGATACACATTGGCACAGGTCTTACTTTTAAAATAGCAAATAAACATGAAATTGCAATCAACGCTTTTTCTCCACCAGAAAATAATGTAATATTCGACACAGCTTTTCCTGGTGGTTGCACATCTATATCAATTCCCGTTTCTAAAATATTATCTGGATCAGTATATTTGATTTGTGCTCTTCCCCCACCAAATAATTCTCTAAAAACATTATTAAATTCTTTATTGATCTTTTCAAATGTTGTTGAAAATTTCTCAATCATAATTTGATCCATTTCATCAATTGCCTGTACTATTTTATCCTGAGCTTGTATTAAGTCAAGTCGTTGACTATTCATATTTTCGTAACGCGATGAAACTTCTTTATATTCTTCGATAGCATCAATATTAACATGACCAAGTGCTACTATTTCATTTCTAAGTGTAGCAACCTCTCCTCTAGCAAATTCAATATCTACTTCATCATGATAATTTTCACTTGCATACTCATAAGTCATGGAATATTCATTAGATAATCGACTTAAATAATTATTTAATGATCCTTCATATTTAGTAGATAAAATAGCTTTTTCATTAATTTGTCCTTGAATGTCTTTAAGCATCTTTCTTAAATCTTTCAATTTTGATTCTAATTGCTCATTTTCATTAACATAGGACATTCTTAATTCTCTTTTTGATTTTATTTTTTCTGTTAATTCATCTCGATGCTTGATGGCTTCATTTAATTGTAAAACAAGTTGATTATCAATTTTACCACTTTTAAACTCATCCAATTCAACGCTTTGATGCGATAAACTTTCATATTCACCTTTAGCAACTACAAGTTCTTCCTTTTTTCCTTGAACAACAACTTCTAACTTAGCATATGACATTTGTTTTTGTAGAAGTGTATGTGCCAATTCTTTAGCATCGTTTTCAAGTTTAAGTAATTCATTCTTTTCACGTACAAGTTTTTGTTCTAATTCATCCAATTTTTCTTTAACTTTTTCTAGTTCTCTTTTTTGAAGAATGGATGATTGTTGACGATTAACTGTTCCACCTGTAAGTGAACCTCCAACATTGACAATATTTCCATCCAAAGTAACAACTTTATATCGAGCATATGTTGCCTTTGATATTTCATAAGCATGATCAATATCATCAGCTAAAATAACATTTCCCAATTGATTCAAAATAACATTATCTATATTTTTAGAACTTGAAACAAAATCACTTAATACACCTAAATAACCTTCTAAAGCTGGACATAAAATAGCATGTTCTTCTCTTAAAGAACGTGGTTCCATATCCGCTAAAGGTAAAAAAGTAGCACGTCCTGCCTTATTATCTTTTAAAAACTTAATTGCTAATCTAGCTTGTAAATTATCTTTCGTAACAATAAATTGCAAAGCACTTCCTAAAGCAACAGAAACCGCTAAATCATACTTCGAATCATTTTCTAGTAAATCTCCAAAAACACCAATAATATCCGGATTATCATGAGCAAGTTCCATAATAGCCTTGACACCATGATGATAATTGGATTTATTTTCTACTAAATCCACTAATATTTCTTGTCTATTTTTATTTTTCGTAATTTCTTGATTAAGATTATTGATAGATTGATGTTTATGATTGATTTTGGATGTTAAAACCGTTTGTTCTTGAGATAAATCTTCAAGAGATTTTTCTGTTGTTTTTAATCGTTCAACACGGTCATTATATTCTTCAATCAAATCCGTCAAAATAGCTTTTAAGTTATCTAATTTCTTCTTTATATCACCATTGTTTTGAGACTGTAAAGCATGTTTTCTTTTTTGATCAACCTCTATTTTACTTGTTTCTAGTCTTGAAACTTCAGACATCGATTCTAATAATTGACTTTGTAGAGAGTTTATTTCATTATCTAAAACAAACATTTTCTTTTTTATCTCATCATCAGCACTTTCTTTTAATAAAATTTCTGCATCTAATGAACTGTGTCGTTCATTAAGGTCTTTTAATTGTAAAGATAGCGTATCTAGTTGATGTTTTAATTCCGAAACTTCATGAACAAGTACATTTACTTCGATTGAAGTAAGTTTTTCCTTCAACGTTAAAAATACTTCTGCTTTTTCTTTTTGTTTTTTTAATGGTGCTATTTGTTTTTCTAATTCATAAACAATATCTTTTATACGATTTAAATTATCCGTTGTTCTCTCTAATTTTCTAATAGCCTCAATTTTTCTTTTTTTATATTTAGAAACTCCTGCAGCTTCTTCAAAAATAGCTCGTCTTTCTTCAGGACGACTATCAGCAAAATTAGAAATATTTCCTTGAGAAATAATAGAAAGCGAATCTCTTCCAAGTCCCGTATCTAAAAGCAGATCTGTAATATCTTTTAAACGACATTGTTGCCGATTTAAAAGATATTCAGCCTCATTTCCTTGTCGATAAAGACGTCTAGTAATTTCAACTTCATTATAGTCATAATTGAGCATACGATCACTATTATCAAATATTAAAGTAACTTCAGCTAAATTTTGTGCCTGACGATCTTGAGAACCAGCAAAAATAACATCTGCCATATTACTTCCACGTAAAGATTTTACAGATTGCTCACCTAATACCCATCTAACTGCATCCGAAATATTAGATTTTCCACATCCATTAGGCCCTACAATTCCTGTTATTCCCGGCTGAAATTCTATATTAACTTTATCTGCAAATGATTTAAATCCATGTAATTCTATTTTTTTTAAATACATAGATGCTCCTTTCTAGCCTATTTGAAAACTATTTTACCATTTTCAAACGATTCAATAATCGCAAGCGATTCTACTCTATAACCTAAATCAACTAATTTTTGATGTCCTTTTTGAAATCCTTTTTCAATAATAATACCGCATCCAACAATATGTGCTTTTGCTTGATTACACATATCGACTAATCCAAGCATTGCATTTCCATCAGCTAAGAAATCATCTACAAGTATCACATTTTCATTTTCATTTAAATATTTCTTTTTAACGCAAGCAATATATCTTGTTCCTTTAGTATATGAATATACTTCACTTGTATATAAATCATCATTAACTGTTTTAGATGTTCCTTTTTTAGCAAAAACAACAGGAATATCATTTAATTCATAGCTAAGTGCTAATCCCAGTGCAATTCCTGATGCTTCAATTGTTAAAATCTTATCGATTTTTTCCCCCGCAAATCTTCTTTTAATTTCTTTAGCAATTGATCTATAAGTTTTTGGATCAATTTGATGATTAATAAAACTATCTACTTTTAAAATATCTGGTTCAATAATTTCTCCATCACTTAAAATCTTTTCTTTTAATTCTAACATACTAATCCCCTTACCTTTTCAATCTTTCAATTAATTTTTGTTTTTCAATTGGCAGTCTTACAATAAAATTTGTACCCACATCTACTTGAGATAAAATATCTATCTTCCCATGATGTAAATCAACAATAGATTTTACAATTGCCAAGCCGAGTCCATTTCCTTCAACGTTTCTTGCTTTATCTTCTCTATAAAATCTTTCAAAAATATGAGAAACGACTTCTTTAGACATTCCAATACCCGTGTCTTCTATAGAAATTTCTATATCTTTAGAATTTTTTTTCATCGTAATTGTAATGAGTCCACCTTCATTTGTATACTTTATAGCATTTGAAATAATATTGGTCCAAACTTGTTCTAAACGTTGTTCGTCTCCTTCTATAAATATTTCTTTTTTAGGCATCTCAAAGACAATTTCTATATTTTTTTCCATTGCTTGATTTTCTTGAGTAGAAATAACTCGATTCATTTGTTCAACTAATGAATAATTTGTTAACTCTAATTCAATCTCTTCTCTATCAAGCAAGGTCAATTGTAACATATTTTTTGCTAGAGAAGATAATCTTTTACTATTATATAAAATAATATTCGCATATTTTACTCTTTGTTCTTTTGGCAAGTCTTCTTCTTTTAAAATATTGGCAAATCCTTGAATAGACGTCAATGGTGTTTGAAATTCATGAGAAATATCTGAAATAAACTTTTGCCTTGTTTCATCTTGTTTTGCAAGTTGCCTCGCCATTTGATTAAATCCTTGATTTAATTTAGAAATTTCATCTTGTCCAACATTATCAACACGAACATTATAATTCCCATTACTCAGTTCTTTGATTGCATTTGTTAAACGTGTTAAAGGTTTAACAATAATATCGGCAATTACTAAAAAGACAATGCTTCCTGTTAAAAAAACACACCCCAAAATCAAAATTGCTGAATTAGCAATTGCACTTTTTTGACCACTGGTATCTTTTTGAACATAGATATAATACTCTTGCCCATTGATCATATTCTTTGTACCATACGCTAACACTTCATTATGATGCTTAAAGGAAAGCTCATTGTTTGTACTTTTAAACATTGCCATCATCTGTTCAGGTGTTGGATTATATTTTTTGTTTCCATAAGCAACATAGCCTTCACTGCTTGAATAACATGTTATGGCCATTTCACTACTTTTTGCATATAAATCAATAATATCATCCCTATTTTCAATATTAATATTTGAAATCACTTTAGAAACATAATCATTTGTTGTAATCAAATCTTCTTCTACTGTGGATTCAATTTGTTGGTCATTTAATCTTAAAGATACAAAACCTGCTACTGAAAAGGAAGCTACGATTGTAATAAAAAAGCCAAAAATCAATTTTGAATAAATAGATTTCATCTACTCTACCTCAACTTTGTATCCTAATCCTCTAACTGTTACAACATTAAAACCTGGTAAATGCCCGATATTTTCTCTAATTCTTTTAATATGGACATCTACTGTACGATCAAACCCATCGTAATCCATACCCCAAATCTTTTCAATCAACTGTTCCCTTGAAAAAATTTGGTTAGGATGTTTAGCAAGTTCAAATAATAATTCAAATTGTTTTAGTGGCAAATGAATACATTCATCTTTATATCTGATTTCATATTTATCCCCATCCAATTCAACTTCATTTAAACGTACAATATGCGATGTATTAATATCATATCTTTTCATAATTGCTTTAACTCTAGCCATTAATTCATTAGGATCAAAAGGTTTAACAACATAGTCATCAACCCCTGAAGAAAAGCCACGTAACTTATCCTTGCTTTCCCCCTTGGCAGTAAGCATAATACAAGGAACATCTTTAAATTCTTTCATACTTTCAACAAGTTCAAAGCCATCCATTTTAGGCATCATGACATCGATAATTCCTAAATCAATATATTCATTTTCAAAAATGGTCAATGCTTCTTCACCATTGGCCGCTTCAATCACTTCATAGCCTTCTTTATTTAAATAAAATTTAAGCAACTCTCTAATATCTTGTTCATCATCAACAACTAAAATCCTTGGTTTCATCTTATACACCTCAATTCAATTCAAAATTATATCATAAAACAATAAAATAATACAATCTACTAGGATTTACTTTCTAAGAAGTTTGTCGATAAAGATACACAAAAAAAATATTTATTGTATAATATATCAGGATTAAAGGAGATGTAAAAATGATATTAGAAAAAATAGACCAAGATTTATTAGCTTTAGCTAAACAATCAGATAATGATTTAAAAGACATTTATGCCCAAGTAGATGAACTTTGCCTTGTTAATTCAAATAAAGTTTTATCTGCTTTTATAGAAAATCAAGTTTCTTATAGTGATTTTACCGATATTAATGGTTATGGTAACTATGATGAAGGAAGAGATAAACTAGAAAGAATTTTTGCTTCTATTTTAGGATGTGAAGATGCTTTAGTAAGACCTCAAATCATGTCAGGAACAAATGCATTATATTTAACTCTTTCTGCTTTATTAAAACATGGTGATACCATGATTTCTATAAGTGGTGAACCTTATGATTCTTTACAAGAAATGATTGGTATAAGTGGTGATTCAAATCAATCATTAAAAGCCTATGGTGTAAATTACGAACAAATCGATTTAATTGATAATGAATTTGATGAAGAAAGTATTGTTGAAAGACTCCAACAAAAAAATGTAAAACTTGTTGAAATTCAACGTTCTCGTGGATATAGTCAACGTTTATCACTTACAATCGATAAAATAGAATCAATTATTCATAAAATTAGAGAAGTTAATCAAGAAGTCATCATTATGGTTGATAACTGTTATGGTGAACTTGTAGAAACAAAAGAACCTGGAGATATTGGCGCTGACATTGTTGTAGGATCATTAATGAAAAACTTAGGTGGTGGAATTGCTCCAACAGGTGGTTATGTTGCCGGTAAAAAAGATTTAGTTTACGAAGTCGCACAAAGACTTACTGCCCCTGGTATTGGTAAAGACTTAGGCGCTAACTTTAATCTTAACAATGCTTTCTTTAAAGGTGTGTTCATGGCTCCTAATGCTGTAAAAAATGCTTTAAAAACAGCTATTTTTACTTCATACATGTTAGAAAAATTAGGATATGAACATGTATCACCACGTTATAACGAAAAAAGAACAGACCTTATCCAAACATTAGATTTACATAGTAAGGAAAAATTAGTGAATTTCACTCAAGGAATCCAATCATCAAGTCCAATTGATTCCTTTGTACGTGTTCTTCCTGCCCCAATGCCTGGTTATCCTTTTGATGAAGTTATGGCTAGTGGAAGTTTTACTCAAGGAAGTACTATTGAATTAAGTGCGGATGCCCCTGTAAAAGAACCTTATACTTTATATATGCAAGGTGGTTTATCAATCGAATATGGTAAGCTTTCTATTTTACTTGCCTTAACGCAAATGAAAAACAAATAAAAAAAAGACTCAATTGTTGATTCAACAATTGAGTCTTTTTTACATACTTCCTATTTGTCCACCATCAATTCGAATAATCGAATTATTGATAAAATTAGCTTCATCACTAATCAAAAACTTCACTAAATAAGCCACTTCTTCAGGTTTGCCATAGCGTTTAACCATAATTTTTTCTTGTTCTTCTTTTAAAAATTCTTCATCATAGCCATCAAGTTCATTTTCTGTACCAATAAATCCTGGAGCAATACAATTTACATGAATATAGGGTCCAAACTCAAACGCCAAATTGTGTGTTAAAGAAATAAGCGCCGCTTTAGAAGCATCATAATCAATACACATAGGATAATATGTATTCATGCCATTTGTCGAGGAGATATTGATAATACGTCCATAGTCTTGTTTAAGCATATGTGCTGAAACACTTTTACTACAATTATAAGCCCCCACAACATTAACATCTAAAGTCTTTCTAAATTCATCCGCCGTTTTTAAATGAAACAAATTAGACAAATCAATTCCTGCATTATTGATTAAAATATCAACACCACCTAATCGTTCATCAATTTCTTGAATCATTTTTTCAAC
Source organism: Faecalibacillus sp. TM498 (assembly GCF_020589955.1). Lineage (NCBI taxonomy): Bacteria > Bacillati > Bacillota > Erysipelotrichia > Erysipelotrichales > Coprobacillaceae > Faecalibacillus > Faecalibacillus sp. TM498. The sequence goes on along the minus strand of NZ_JAJDKB010000003.1, from coordinate 55,067 downwards.
TTGATCTTCTTTAGAAACATCTGCTTTTAAAGCCAAACAACGTACACGATATTGTTGAATAATATGTTCTTTTAAACATTCTGCTTCTTGATTTGACGTTAAATAATTAATAACAATATCATATTGATTCTTCGCTAACTCTAAAGCAATGGCTCTACCAATACCTTTGGCCCCACCTGTAATTAATACAACTTTACCCATGATAAAAAAGAGCTTTATTAAGCTCTTCCTGCGTATTTTCCATCAGCTGAAAAAACAACGATTTTTTCACCTTGTTCAATAAATTGAGGAACTCTAAGAGTTAAACCTGTTTCAGTTTTAGCGTCTTTTGTTTGGTTAGATGGTGCCCCTTTGATAGCTGGATCTGTTTCTACAATAGTTAATTCTACTTTTTCAGAAACAGAAACGTTTAATAATAATCCTTCAAAGAATACTAAATAAACTTCAGTTCCTTCGACAATAAAGTATTTATTATAACCAACTTGTTCTTCAGATAATTCATATGTATCATATGTTTCCATATCCATGAAGTAGAAAGTATTGTCTGCTTCATAAGAAAATTGAGCTGCTTTTTTAGAAATATTAGCTTGATCAAATTTAGTTGAAGCATTGAAGTTCTTTTCTTGAATAGCTCCTGTTTTCAAGTTTCTCATTTTAGTTTTTAAAATAGCTGCTCCTTTACCAGGTTTAACATGTTGGAAATCCAACACTTGGCAAGGATCACCATCAATAATTAAAGTTAATCCTGTTCTAAAATCTCCTGCACTAATTGCCATACATTATCTCTCCTATTAATAATTTTTTACACATCCTATTGTAACAGTTTCAATCAACATTCTCAAGTACTCCTGAAAAACTCTTAGTACTTTGAAAATATTTTATTTTAAATTAATTTTTTAAAACAAAGATACTTTTTCTTTATTTTGATGTTCTTTGATATATCTACTCCATTTAATATATCCATAAGTTGTATTTGTAAAATAACCCAGTTTTAAAGGAAGTAAAACATATTGTCCTGACATTATGTTAATAACTGCTTCTAAAAATGCACATATATACCAAGCAATCCATTGTTCTCTTAATCTAAAGAAAATAAAGAGACCGTTGGCGATTCCAACTGCTGATGCACAAGCGTCAATATAAATAATAGCTGTTTCTAATGTTTTATTGTTATAAAAATCAGTAGCGATATCTAAACCACTAATAAAATAACCTACAACAACTGTCCAAACAATAATACCAATAATAACTAAAACTTCTTGATATCCTTTTAATTTTCTTACCATTGTAAGTTCATCTTCTTCATCATCGCGATGTTTAGACCAGTTAATATAACTAATAATATCAATAGGTAACCAGAAAAATAAAGTTGTTGCCATTGTTGCAAAACGATACATTAAAACAACACAAGAAACAATTTCCACAATTTCTACCAAGACAGAAACCAAGAAATTATACCTTGATTGTTTAGATATCAGTAGTTCACATAAAATATTTAAGAATGTATCTAATAAATAAAGAATCATAATGATAATACCGTTTACACCATTGGCACTATCTTCTGGGAATAACACAGATAAAATCGTAGCTAACACCATAATTGAGATAAACCATGATTTTTCATATGTTGTAAATTGTTTAGAGAATAACATCATAATCGCAACAGATAACATTAAAATAAATGTTGCACTCGCTAAATTGAAAACAGATAATGTTTCTTCTGCCATCATTTCTTTATAAGTATGACTTGCTTCTTGACGACTTACATCTTTATGATCAAAATAAAGATTTTGTCCATTTTCTGTTTTGAATTCATATGCTTTGATTGAATTTTTATTTAATTTAACATAATCTTCATAATCATAAGATACCACAAGTTTTTGATTACCTTTTCGATAAATGACATCACAAACTTTGTTATCCGAATCATAATCTTCTTCATCTTTATCTCTATCCATCATGACAGATTGAACATATTGCAGATCTCCTACGTCTTTATGAATTTGCATCAAACCATAAAAAACTGAACCAATTGAAGTAAAAACAAGTAAACATAAAACAATTATTTCAAATGTTCTTAGTTTTTTATTAGATTCGATATTTTTTTTGAAAAATTGAATCATTATTTAAACCTCTCCCTTATCTTAAAATGCTTTATCATTATAATAAATATTTATAAAAAATACACTCTTTTTTTTCTATTTATTATAATTATTTCATAAAATTACAAAAAATAGGAATAACTCGTATTCCTATTTTAAATTATTTAGCTTTAAATTGACTAATAACCACACTTTGATGTTCATTCGAAATAAATTGAATTTCAACTTCATCGCCAGCTTGTACAAGCGGTAACGAATTAGAAAGGGACAGATCCGCAATATAAATATGATCATCACCCTCTAGTTTAAAATAATAGACACTATTGCCTTCTTTAACAGCACTATTAATTGAAGAAATTTTGCCAGTTAAAGTATTTTCTTCAAATTCTTCATGACTTTTACCATTTTGAGATAAAACCTCATAATAAGCTTTTTCAGCCTCAGATACACTACTTCCTGTTGCTACAATTTGATAATTTTTAACACTGACAAAAGCATACATCTTAACAAGATTACTACTATCTTTTAAAGAAAGGAAATAAGTAGGCTCTCCTCCTGCATTGACTAAAATTGGAAATGTTGCTTTATATTTTAAGTTTTGTACCTTTCCTTCTGCCGAAGACATTGCTGAATATTCTTCTGCTCCAGAAATATGATAATATTTGCCTTCTTTTGTACGTAAATTAATTAATGCAAATCCAACATTACTTGCATCTTTAGAAACACTTGTAAGACCTGTGTACAAATAAACATCATCATCAATAACAATATAATTATATCCATCCGTTGATTGTAACACACCTTTTTGTGAGAAAACAGAATTAATATAACCATGTGTATATTTTCCATAATTTTCTAACTGTTGAATAACTAACTCTGCTGGATAAACACGATCTACCCAATTAGGAATATCTTTAATATCATAATATTTATGCTTACCATCAACAGCATTTACTAAAACTGCTCCTACAATATCTTTTCCACCAAAGGGACCTATTTTATATTCAAATACAGGAGCAATCCAATAAGGAATACCTTCATCGTTAATTTCAAAAGCTAATTCTTCAAACATTTTCGTAGGATAATTCATCCTTAAATGACGATTAATATTTCTACCAAAATGTTCAGATTTTGAATATTTCATGCCTTCTTTCAATTCAACAACTTCAGATTCTTGACTTACCATATTCACTTTAACATAAGCTGGTAAGCCTTCTTTTCGATTTGTTATCCATTTAATTAAATCACTATATTCTAATGGTGTAACTCGATAAGGAGTATCTTGATAATTAATTTGTTCATAAGATTCATCTACTTCAAACTGTGAAACATAATCTATCATTTGTCCCATTTTTCGATCACCTAGTTTAATAGCACTTTCACGATCTACAACAGGAATTGATTGATAAGAAATCGTCTCATTATCTTTATAAAAATCAGCTTTTTTATTTAATTGTAATTGATTTTGATATGTTTTTGCATGAAAAATAGGCAAACTATATACCGAACCAACACCTATATAAACAAATAAGGCAACGACTACAAACATTAAATATTTAGATGTTTTATCAAATGTACCTAATAATATCGCATGTAAAATAACAAAGATAACAATTAAAAAAATCAAATGGAAAATAAATGTTTGAGATTGATAATGAATTGGTAGTAATAAAACATACTCTCCTATAATACCTAAAAGACAAATGACAATCAATGGAATTAAATAGCTCCATTTTTTAGTTGTTTGTATTTTAGATGAAGAAAAATGTCTTTTTATTTCGTCAATGATACTTTGTATAAAATCATTCATTTATTCTCTCCTTGATATCATTTAATAATAAAGGTAATTCATCTAAAGATAAAAGTGTTGCCCCCGAAGCAAACGCATGTCCGCCACCTCGATATTTATTCGCAATTTTATTAACAGGAATATGTCTCGATCTCATTGAAACACGCCAATTATGATCTTTTGTATTTTCTGTTATAGCTAACCATACTTTATATTCATCAACTGAACTTAATAAATTAACAAAATCAGAGCCTCTTTCTCTTGAAATATTTAAATGTTTTAAATCTTCATCTTTTAAAACATAGTAAGCAACACCCTCATCTTCAATATAATGATTTAGGATAAAAGCATTCACTTTTAAATCTTTCACATGTTTCATATACATTCTTTCATAAAGTGCTTGCATATCAAAATCATAATTATATAAATACATTGCCGCTTCAAAAGTACGCTCATCAGTAGCTGAATACATAAATCTATTTGTATCCCCTATAATTCCCATATAAAGAGCCGCAGCTCCAAAGCTTGAAAGTTTTACACGTTTATTTTTTAAAAACAAAGCCACTATTTGACTACATGAAGAAGCTGTACTATCTTCTAAATTTAAATTTCCATAAGAATCAACAACAATATGGTGATCAATTTTTATAATTTCTTTACATAAACTAATATTACCATCAATTCTTTCTTGATTAGCTGTATCTAAAACAATTCCTAAAGTTGGTTTTTCAAAATTCGGTTCATTTATTTCTCCATTAAATTGATATTTAGCCACTAAATCAGAAGAAAAATCACCTGCAAAATAGACTTCTTTATTTTCAAAAGTATTTTGAATTAAATCATACATTCCAAATTGACTCCCAAAAGCATCATAATCCGGATTAACATGACGATATAAACAAATACATTCATATTCTTCTATTTTATTTAAAATCTTTTCTATCATAATTTTCACCCTATTTTATAATAACATACCTTAGACAAAGAAAAAACCTGTTTGCACAGGTTTATAAATCTAACAAACGAACTGTATCTCTTGCAATCATGACTTCTTCATTTGTTGGAATGACCATCACTTTAATTTGAGAATACTGATGTGAAATCACACGATTTTCATCACTTCTAATGCTGTTGAGCTCTTCATCTAAGAAAACACCAAATGCTCTTGAGACATTGTCAATAATTAAACGTCTTAAATAAGCAGCGTTTTCACCAACTCCCGCTGTAAAGCAAATAGCGTCACAACCACCTAATTCAGCGTAATATTGTCCAATATATTTTGAAACAATACGTGCATATAATAAACCAGTTAATAAAGCACGTTCATTTCCTTCGTTAAATAAGGCATTTTCAATATCTCTAGAATCAGAAGAAATGCCTGAAATTCCTAACATTCCAGATTTTTTATTATAGATTTCTAAAACTTCATCTGCTGTTTTATTTAATTTTTTACATAAATAAGGCATAACTGAAGGATCAACATCTCCAGAACGTGTTCCCATCATTACACCTGCAAGTGGTGTAAATCCCATAGATGTATCAATACATTTACCATCTTGAACAGCTGAAACACTTGCTCCATTTCCTAAATGACAAACGATAATTCTTGATTCTTTAGGATTTCCTAACATTTCAATAGCTTGTTGAGAAACATATTTATGACTTGTCCCATGTGCTCCATATTTTCTTACTTTTAAATCTGTATAATATTCAAGTGGTAAAGGATATAAATATCTTTCTTTATCTAATGTTTGATGGAATGCCGTATCAAAAACAAAAACATATCCTACATGATCAGGCAAAGCTTCTTTAAATGCTTTATAACCAATGATATTTGCTGGATTATGTAAAGGAGCTAACTCTGCTAAATCTGCAACTTTTTTTACTGCTTCTTCGTCAACGACTACAGAATCATCAAAATCTTCTCCTCCATGTACAACACGATGTCCCACTGCATCTATTTCTTCCAAACTTTCAACAATATGATGATCAACAAGAGCATTTAATAACAAGTCAACTGCCACTTGATGATCAGGAATTGGTGTTTGTGTTTGTATTTTTTCTCCATTTACTTTAATTACAAAATTTCCAACTTCTTGTCCAATTCTTTCAACTAATCCCAAAGTGATAACTTCTTCACTTGGCATATTGATCAATTGGAATTTTAAAGAGGAACTTCCTGCGTTTACCGCCATTACTTTTACCATAATTTACCTCCTAGCAATATAACTATATTGTACATAATTTAGTACACAAAAACAATATTTCTAAGTGAAATTATCTAAAAAATGTAAGCTCTTTCAATGCTCGTAAAAAAAGAATAGTCCTCTTTTATTAAGAAAACTATTCTCATATTACTATTTGTTATTATATGAAGAACGAGACATTTGTTCTTGTCCCATTTTAACTAATCTTTTAGTAATTTCTCCACCAACAGAGCCATTCGCTCTAGCAGTTGTATCAGGACCTAAATTAACACCAAATTCATTTGCAATTTCATATTTCATTTGGTCGATCGCATTTTGAGCTCCTGGTACAACTAATCTATTGCTATTATTACTTTGTGCCATGTTGTGTCACCTCCTGACACTTTTATTTTGCATCAGGAATAAAAAACTATACGCTTTTTTTAAAAAATATCTTCATCATTTTTATAATTTGCATCAACAACAATTGTTTCAACATTTTCTACACATTCATTAACATATGTTTCATAATCAAAAGTTACTTCAAAAGCTTCAGCCTTATAACTTTTTGGTTTTGTAGCAGGTGCTTTAGGTGTGAAAATTGTACAACAATCCTCATGTGGTCTAATAGAAATATCATAAGTATCTATTTTTTGAGCAATATCAATAATTTCTAATTTATCAAGACATAACACAGGTCTTAATACCGGAATTGAAATAACTTGATTGATTACATTCATACTATCTAATGTTTGTGAAGCCACTTGTCCAATACTTTCACCGTTAACAAGTGCTAAACAATGATTTTTTATAGCAAGTTTTTCTCCAATACGATACATCATTCTACGCATAACTGTCATGGCATAACTTTCATCACAATGATCATAAACTGCAAGTTGTAATTTTGTAAAATTAACAACATGAACTGTAATTTGACCATGTGTATAATGTCTTAATTTATCTACTAAATCAAAAACTTTTTCTCTAGCAAATTCATTTGTGTATGGTGGCGCTGCAAAGTGAACACATTCAATATCGACACCACGTTTTAAAGTTAAGTATCCTGCTACAGGAGAATCAATTCCACCCGATAACATTAACAATGCCTTTCCACCAATACCAACAGGATATCCACCTGCACCTTTGATAATATTTGTCATAACGTAAATAGCGTCATGTCTAATCTCAACTGTAACCAACATTTCTGGATGATGAACATCTACTTTTAACTGTCTATCTACATGATGAAAAACATGTCCTGCAATTTCTCTATTAATGTCTTGTGACTTTTTAGGAAATGTTTTATCACTACGTTTTGTGTTGATTTTAAATGTTGTTTTGGTATCTTCGTTGATCATTTTAGCAATTGCATCTTTAACAACATCTAGATCTTTTTCAAATTTATAGGCATTTGAAAAAGAATGAATACCAAAAACTGTTTTTAATTTTTCATTGACTAACAAATGATTTGCACCATTTAGATAAATGTATAAACGATCATATTGTAATTGATATTGTAATTGTGGAAATTCAAAAAGAATTTCTTTTGTGTTTTTTAATAATTTTTGTGTAAATAATTTTCTATTTTTACCTTTTGTTGTAAGTTCTCCAAAACGAACGACAATATAATTTGCTTCCATATCTTACCTCTGTTTTTTTATTGAATCTAATACTTCTTTCAAACAATAAATAAATTTATCAATTTCTTCTTCTTTTGTCAAATCACTTATACTTACTCTCAAAGCACTTTTTGCAACTTCATCAGGCAAATGCAATTGTTGCATCACCCTAGAAACATCACTTGTTTTAGAACTACACGCACTTCTTGTAGAAATAAGAATATCTTTTTCCTCCAAAGCATGCAAAATAACTTCTGGTTTATAACCAATACATGAAAAATTAACAATATGACTTGACACTTTACCCCCAGTGTTAATAATAACATCTGGAATTGTCTGTAATTCTTTTATTAAATATTTACTTAATTTCGAAACATATTTTTCTTTTTGATCAAAATTTTCTAATGCTAATCTTAAAGTTTTAGCAAGAACAATATACGTACAAGCATTACTAGTTCCTCCACGTAAACCAAACTCTTGCTGTCCTCCATTAATAAGTGGTACTAAAGTAGTAGATTTTCTTTTAAAAAGCAATCCGCTCCCCTTTAAACCATTTATTTTATGTGCAGAAAACGATGCACAGTCGATACCTTTTAAATCTATCTTTATCTTACCTAAAGCTTGCACCATATCAACATGAAACTTAACAAGCGGATGATCTTTGAGTACATTTTTTATTTCCTCAATGGGTTGAATAGATCCAACTTCATTATTAATACACATGACACTCACTAAAATCGTATCATTTCGAAGACTTTTCTTTAAATCATCAATTTGAATATGTCCCGTATGATCAACAGGTAAATAAGTTACTTCAAATCCAAATACTTCTTCTAATTCTTTACATGTTTCATACACTGAAGAATGTTCTATCGAAGTTGTGATAATATGTTTCCCTCTATTTTGATATTGAAAAGCAATTCCTTTAATAGCCATATTGTTTGCTTCACTTCCACAACTTGTAAAAATCATTTCTTCTTCATCAACATCTAACATTTTAGCAAGTAAACCTCTCGATTTTTCTAATAAGCGATTCACTTCAATTCCTTGGCTATAAATACTATCAGCATTATAAAAATATTTTTCTAACAATTGTGTATATGTTTTTAAAACATCCTTATTATAAGGTGTTGTCGCAGCATAATCTAGATATACCATATTTCCCTCCATATTTTATTTTTATTCAATTTTCGATAACATATGACCCTCATGAAAAAAGTCCTATTCAGCCTTAGGACTTTTTTTATTAACCAACATTTCATAAGAATCCGGTTTTATTTTTTCAATAATATCAACAGCTGTTGATAATGCTTTAGTATATTCCCCATTTCTATAAAGTAATTCCGCTTTTGTAAGCTCTGTATTAACTTCTAAAAATGAAGAACGATATCTATTTCCAAAAACAATTGCATCCTCTACCATTTCAGCAGTAACAATCAAATTATGCACATTATCATACAATTTATAAATAACATCTCTTGCAGCATCTACTTGAAGTGATAAACTCTTTAAATCAATTGGTCTTTTTCTAATAAAATTTAAGATGGAATCTGCTTTTTGATAAGAGTCATCAATATAATCTTGATAAGATTCACTAATCATTGGTAAATGTTTATTTCTAATTTCAGATTTAATTTCTAATAAAACAATATTAATATTGTCTAACTCATCCAAAGCTCTCTTTTCTTGAATACGTAATGTTTCTGCTAATTCAATATGTTTAATCAAAGAATCATTATATGGTTTACTTTGTTCAACAATTCTTGAAAAATCATCAATCATTTCTATATAAGAAAAATCCTTAGTTTCAATAATCTTTGTAATTTCCGCTAAATCATCAACAATTGATTGAAATTGATTATAATCATCTTCTATTGTAATCGTATAATCATCTAAAATATAGTTTTTTTCTAACTCATGAATACTTTCTTTAGCCTCTAAAAGTCCACTTTCTATCTTATTAACGAATTTATAACATTCATTTCGTTTTTCTTCGTAGAGTGCATATGCATTCTTTTCTTTTTCAAAATCAGAATACAATAGATTTAACTCATCCGTCATGACTTCTATATTTTGTCCAACGTTTTCCAATTTTAAATTCTTTATATTTTTTTCTGTCTCGTGTAAATCATTATCAATCTTAGAAATACGGATCGTAGCATTCATTCTTTCAACAGAAAAATCTTTTTCTTGCATATCTTGCATAATTGACTTTAGTTCATTTAAGCGTTTTGGTAAATATTGACGAACAACAGAAATATATGTAGGTAAATCACTTAACTGTTGATCTAAAGCATCGATATATTTTGAAATATCTTCTGTATATGTCTTAGCTTCTTCAAATTGTTGATTATTCATATAATTTTCTAATTCAACAAAGCGTTCATCAATATCATGAAATACATCTTGTACTTTAGGAACGTAGTCCTCAACTTTAAAACGAATCTGTGCATAGTTATCATTTGTAGCACGATATTTTTCTTTAACTTTGATAATTTCTAATCTTTGAATATTTTCAATTTCTGTAATAACTTCTATATCTTTTAAAAGTTGTTTTGATTCCTTTGCATAATGAATCACTTTTTCCTCTAAAGAGTTCATCTTTTTTTGAACACCTCGTAATTTTCGATAATAAAGTGCTTCATCAATATCATTAACAAGCGGAATGATTTCATCATTTTGAAGATCTGTTAATTCAGCAAATTTTGCATCATAAGTTTCATATTTTTCTTGCAATTCTGGCATATTTTTAGCAATTCCTTTTACCCTTCCTAGTCGATATTGAATAGGTAAGGATTTAATTGCATTCATTTTATTTTCTAAATCAACAATTTCATTACGATAATGTTTTAATTTTAACAAGCGATATGTCAAAATAATCAATATCAAAACTAAAATACTTACCGAAATAATAATAATTGTTTTCATTCCTAATACATTTATAATTTCATTCAAATATTTCATGTTAACAACCTCTTTTAATCACATTTCTACATATAAGTATATCATGAAGTCATATACTTGTCTAAATCTAATTTTCTTTCTTTGAGATAAAATAAAACGAAGCTGTAAAAATCACTAGAAATCCAATTAAAACAAAAAAATCAAATTTTTCTTTTAATAAAATCAAAGAGAAAAAATAGGTAAAAGCAGGACTAAATGCCATAAAAAAACTTGTTTTTAAAGGACCTATTGAATGAATTGATAAAAAATAAACACATTGAATATAGGCATATCCAATTCCAGAAGTTAAAATAAATAACCATAAAGAAAAAGTGTTTACTGTTTTAAATAAATCATTCTTTTGAAACAACAAAATAACAATAAATTCAAAAAAAGCTATTAATAACATATATAAGTTATAAATGAATGGATTATGTGTAATATCTTTTAATCGATAATTACCAAAATTGTAAATAAACAATGCCGTTATTAAAAAAAAGATTCCCTTTCCTATATTAAAAAGTCGAAAATGAATGGCTATTAAAAATCCTAAAAAACTTATCATAAATGAGATCAGAATTTTCCAATTCCATTTGCACAAAGAAACAGATACAATAAACATCATAACTGGTGCTAAACAATTAATCGTTGCTGTCATCGTCCCTTCTACATATTGCATACCATAATATGTCAACAAAAAATTAATAACATTAATTAAATTTGTTTGCACTATTAATTTTTTTATAGATACTTTTTCAAAAGAAATTTTTTTATAATAAATATAAAACAGCAACGCTAATACAGAAAAAAGTATCTTTAACATTGCTAAAAAAAGAGGATGAAAAGAATCATAATTTAATTTTGTAACAATCACATTTAATCCCCATATTAAATTTGCTAGAAATAAATGAATATAAAGCAATTTTCTTCACCTCTTATATTTTAGACAAAAGAAAAACATATTAATCCAGAAATTGATCAATATGTTTTTTATCTTTTTGTAATTGTTCTTTTAAATGATTTAAAGATTTAAATTTCTTTTCATCTCTTACCCTAAACACAAAATCCACATCCACATCTTCACCATAAATATCTTGATCAAAATCAAAAATATTGACTTCTAAAGATAAGTTATCAATAAGCCCTACTGTAGGATTATAACCAATATTAGCCATTCCTTTATATTGCTTTCCTTTAATAGTTATATAGACCCCATAAACACCTTTTTTTAAAACAACATAGTGTCCATAATCAATATTGGCCGTAGGAAAACCAATCTTTCTCCCATTTTGCAAACCATAAATAACTTGTCCAGAGACACGATAAAATCGTGTCAATAAATGATTTGCTTTTTCAATATTTCCTTCATTTAACAACTTCTTTATGTACGATGAAGATACTTTTAATGCATCCTCACTGTACTCTTCTATGACAGTTACATCAAATGATTTATTTTCTTGTAAAACATGTACATCGCCCATTCCTTTTTTTCCAAAATGAAAATCAAAACCACATACAACATGTTTTATTTGATGATTTATAATATAATTTTGTAAAAAAGTATTGGGTTTTAAATTTGCAACAGTTTGATCAAAATCAATAATATAAAAATAGTCAAATTGCCATTGTTTTAAAATATTTATTTTTTCAGATAATGACATCAAATAATGATAATTATTATTTTCTAAAATTTGTTTAGGATGTACAGAAAATGTCATTATTGCTTTTTTTAGTTCCTTTTCTTTAGCAATATGTTCAACCTCTTTTAAAAGTTGTTGATGTCCTAAATGAACACCATCAAAAAAGCCTAGTGCACAAACAGAATCATGAACTTGCATGGGAGTATCAACTGACAAATGAATGATTTCCATCACCATAGACCTCTAACATTTTTCAAATAGCCTTGTCCCGTACTTTCGTAAATGGCTAATAAATGACTCTGATTATCATAAATCGCTACTTGACCAGTCAAATCACTTTTAATTTGTTTACCATGATAAACTGGCGTTGGATCATCTAATTTTAATTGAGGAAAACCACACAAAGCGTCATCTATTGAATGTAAAGAATAATCATCATTTTCTAACTGTTCTAAAGTAATACAATCAGTAATTAAAAAGCGCCCTGCCTGTCTTCTTTCTAGATGAGACATATGTCCTGGATACCCTAGTTTTTTAGCAATATCAACACATAAAGAACGAATATAGGTTCCTTTAGAACATTTGACATCGAAAACAATCTCATTATTTGAAAAATCAATTAATTCAATCATCATAATCTCTATATCACGTTCTTTAATTTCTACTTTTTCACCATTTCTTGCATACTCATAAAGCTTTTTACCATTTACTTTAATTGCTGAATAAATTGGCGGTTTTTGCTTAGATTTTCCTAAAAATGAATTTAAAACATCAATAACTTGTGCTTTTGATATTTGTCCAACTTCTTTTTCTTCTAATATTTTTCCACTGGCATCATATGTATCTGTACTTTTCCCTAGTGATAAAGTTGCCCTGTATACTTTTGTATCGCTCATCAAAAATTGAATTGCTTTTGTTGCTTTATTGACACATACAACAAGTACACCCGTTGCATCAGGATCTAATGTTCCACAATGTCCTACTTTTTTTGTATGTAATTTTTTTCTTACTATTCCTACAATATCATGGCTTGTATAGCCTGCAGGTTTATTTATTAATAATATTCCATCCATTTATAATCACCTCGTATATTTTAACAAAATCCTTTCTTTTTGAAAAGAAAGGATTTTCAATCACTTATTTAAATATTGAAATTATCCAATTAATAATAAAGATCATAATATTAATAAAAACTACAGTTGCTCCAACAGGAGTTGAAAACAATATTGATAATATAATTCCTACAAATGCTCCAATAACTGATAAAATTGCAGAATAAATAACGACTCCTTTAAAACTATTCATTATTTTCATTGCTGACAAAGCTGGAAAAATAAGTAAAGCTGTAATTAATAATGAACCTACTAAATTCATCGCAAGAACAATAATTACGGCTGTTAAAACAGCAATAATCAAATTATATAATTCTACTTTTTTGCCCGTTGCCTTCATAAATTCTTCATCAAAAGTAACTGCAAAGATTCGATTATAAAATAAAACATAAAACAACACAACAAGCAACGACATAACAATACAAACGACTACTTCAAAATGTGTCAAAGTTAAAATTGTTGTTGACCCAAAAAGCGTTGAACAAACATCTCCAGAAACATTAGCTGAAGTTGAAAAAATGTTCATTACTAAATAACCGATAGCTAAAGCCCCTACAGATAGCATAGCAATAGCCGAATCTCCTTTTATTTTAGTATTTTGCCCCGTCCTTAAAAGAAAAATAGCTGCAATAACTGTAACAATCATGATAAATAAAGTTTGTGATGTAAACTGTAAAACCGTCGCCACAGCCATTGCCCCAAAGGCAACATGTGAAAGACCATCCCCAATAAATGAAAAACGTTTTAAAACAAGTGTTACTCCTAATAATGAAGAACATAAAGCAATTAAAACTCCAACAATTAAAGCATACTGTACAAAAGGATAAGAAAAATAATATTGTAATGTTGCAATAAAATTAGTCATTATAAATCTCCTTTCCATACCTTTCAATAAACATTTCTTTTTCCATAAAAATGGGAACTTTTTTCTTTAAATATAAAACATGTGTTGCATATTTTAATACAGATAAGTCATGAGAAACCATGACAATAGTCATTCCTTGTTCATTTAATGATTTTAATAAGCCATAAAATTCTTGTGTAACCTGAGGATCCAAACCAGTTACTGGTTCATCTAATAATATAATTTTATCTGAAGCACATAAAGCTCTTGCTAATAAAACACGTTGTTGTTGTCCACCAGATAACTGGCGATAACTTTTATTTTGTAAATGCGTAATTCCCAATTTTTCCATTTCTTGTTTTGCATGTTTTTTTTCTTTTTTTGTATAAAAAGGGCGATATTTTAATTGTGACAACATACCTGATAAAACAACTTCATAGACAGTGGCTGGAAAATCTTTTTGAACAACTGTTTGTTGAGGAAGATACCCTATTTCTGATTTTTTTAAATTTTCAGAAAATAAAATCTTACCTGCTTTTTTTTCTTTTAAATCTAAAATTGTCTTGATCAAGGTACTTTTCCCTGCCCCATTTTCTCCTATAATACATAAATAGTCATTTTTATTAATTTCAAAATTTATATTTGAACAAACAATTTCACTATCATATCCCAATGATAAATCTTCTACCTTTATATATGACATAATATCTCCTTATTTTATAATGCCTTTTTAAGCACTTTTAAATTATATTTCATTGCCTTTAAATAACTATAACCATCCT
Source organism: Faecalibacillus sp. TM498 (assembly GCF_020589955.1). Classification (NCBI taxonomy): domain Bacteria; kingdom Bacillati; phylum Bacillota; class Erysipelotrichia; order Erysipelotrichales; family Coprobacillaceae; genus Faecalibacillus; species Faecalibacillus sp. TM498. Next base: position 40,050 of record NZ_JAJDKB010000003.1, on the reverse strand, counting down.
TGATTTTCTGATCATCAACTGACTGTAAAGAATCTAAATACATGATTTTTTGATTTTTCTTTTTTGTATTATCTTTAACTGTTTGTGCAATTTTTAAATTTGTTTGATCAATAACAAAAATACTTTTTAAATCCAATTGATCTATTTTATTTGCTAGAAAAGTAATCGTATAAAAACTTGCTTCGACATCTGCAGAACATCCAGGAAAAGCTGCATAATAATTAAGATCATAATCATCCAGTAAATATCTAAATGGAAAACGATCTGCAAAAAGTAATGTTTTAGTAGTGGCATTTTCTACCACTTGTTCATATTGATGATTTAAATCATCAATATCATTTAAATAGCGTATCGTATTTTCTTCATATGTTTTTTTGTGGACATCATCTAATTTTTGTACTTCATTTGATAGATAGCGAACCACTTCATGTGCATTAATAAGTGAAAGCCAAACATGTTCATCATATTCACTTTCATCTTCATTTTCGTCGTGATCTTCTTTCATTCCTTCCACATGTTCTTCTTCCTTGATTCTCTCTTTTAAAACATCCATCATATCAACAACTAACATATTTTTATTTTTTGCTTCTTTTAACGCATCACTTACCCATTGTTCGGATTCTCCACCAACATATACAAATAAGTCAGCAGATGATACCTTTGCTAAATCTTGAATTGTTGGCTGATAACTATGTAAATCAGCTCCATCTTTAATAAGTAAAGTAAGTTCAAATGTTGAATTATTCTCCCCAATAATTTCTTGTAACCAATTATATTGGGCATACGTTGTACAAACAATACTTTTTTTATCTGTTTCTTTATCTAAAGGTAAACATCCCATCAGCAAAAAACAGCATAATAACATAAATGTGTATTTTAATAATTTGTTCATTTTAACTCCTTTTTCATCTTACATGTTTTGCATAAACCACCAATAGTAGAAATATCACAGTCTAAAAAGAATTTATAATCTTTTTCTAGCATTGCGATGATAGAATCCATCGATTCTTTTTTTATATGAATAATTTTCCCACATTCTTTACATTGTAAATGAAGATGTTCATGACATTGACTAAACTGTTGATTGAGACGATACATCCAAACATCATTATTCCCCGATTTATATTTAATTAATTGTCCTGCTTCAACAAACTGTTCTAAATTCCTATAAACAGTTGAGATATTTACTTTCATTTCATTTGCTACGATATAATCGTAAACATCATGTGCTCGAAAGCATTTATCACAACACGTTTTCAAGTAATTTTCAATCAATTGAAAAGTTTTCGTTTTATAACGCATATTACCACCTCTAATTTGCAATTCATTTGCATTTTACTAGATTCTAGCATTCCTCTTTTATTATGTCAATAAATATGCAATTCATTTGCAAATTAAAAAACCATCTTTCGATGGTTTCTAATCATGTATAAATACCATGTCTCTCATAGAAACAAGATTGTAAATATTTTTAACATCTTCTAATTGTAAATTAACACATCCATGAGAACCTCTTGTTTTATATAATTCAGGCGACCATTTATCCCAATCACTTCGATTCATATAATGATATCCTGTTCCAGTCCATGTAATACGAACCCAATATTTAGTTGGTGTTGTATAATCCGCACCTGTTAAAGTATATTCGAGTTTTTTATCTTTTATATACCAGCATCCTGTTTTAGTAGAACGTGTTGCATCACTTGGAAGTCCTGTTACACATTTTGCACTATAAACAACTTGTCCATTTTGGAAGACATAAACCATTTGCTCTGAAATATCTACTTCACTATATGTTTGAGTATTATAATCTTCTGTTGGATTTTCAAAGTTCATTTTGTAAGCTTTATTTTTATAAATAGGTTCTAACTTCTTAAGTAATTTTTTCTTGTTTGTATTACTTTTATTTTTTACATATGCATCTACATCACTTTGCGTATTATTTTCTGTCAACGCTTTATAAACTTGATCAACAGTTTGACTATAATCAATTTGCCATCCATAATCTCCACCAGATACTTCTAATACTTCACCAGTATGTGACTTGAATTTTCTTGTTTTTCCTACTGTTTTGTATTTCAAACAGAATTTTTCAACCCATTGTGCCATTTTTTCTTGATCAATTGAAACAGAAGCATCATCACCAATAACTATCCAATCTTTAATTTCTTTAGGGGAAATTGTTTCATAGTGTTTTTCACCCATATCAAAACGAACCCAACGACATAAGTAATTATTATACTGGCTTAGCTCATTTAGTACCTCTTTATCAGTTTGTACATATTTTGGTTTTAAATAAACATTTGCCTTATCTAAATTGACTTTTGTCTTTAATTGTTGAATAGACTTTTCAACATAACTATAAAACTTATCTTGATCTAATTGATTTCCTTGTTTTTCTTTAATAATTTTACCACTTTTAGCAACCTTATCATATTCCACATGTGCATCTACTGGTGCTGTAATTGTATAATTATCTCCTGTTATTAAAAATGATTGAGAAAGATTATTTTTAAAGGCCTCTTTATTATAAGAAACATCAAAATTTACATCAAAATCTTCACCTGAAATTATTTTATAAAACGAAAATAATCCATGTGTCTTTTTAAAGCAATCTTCTACTTGTTTTTCATAATTAGCATTCAAATCAATATCCGCGCCTCTTAATTCATATTTTGCATTATTTCTACCTTTAATAACAAGAACATGATTTTTCAAATCCGTTTGAACAGCATTTTTAGCTTCTGACAAAGTCATATTTGAAACATCTATTCCACCTATTGAGGTATTTGGATAAAATTTATCATTATACAAAATAATAATGATAAAAAGAAGCATGATAATGGCTATAAGGAGACTCAAACATATTTTAGCTTGTTTTGTTATTTTTATTTTCTTTAAATCCATAAAATTCACCTACTTGCACATATTCTATAACTTTATTTATAGACTGTCAAAAAAAATATCCTAATCCTTTAGGATATTTTTAACAATCAGATACATCCATATCCAATCCCAATTCACGTGGTAAAAAACGTGGACATACATTTTCTGATGATGTAATAACAGAAGCTGCTAATTTTGTTCCAATTTCAACTGCATCAGAAAGATCTTTTCTATAAGTAAGTCCTATTGTTAACCCTGCACAAAAAGCATCACCAGCACCTGTTGTATCTCTAACAGTTACTTTTTTAGCAGGACAGATTCCTTTATTTCCTAAATGATCGGCATAAATACTTCCTTTGCTTCCCATTGTAACAACCATTGATTTAATAGCTCCTGCAGAAACTTTTTGATAAATGATTTCACATAAATCTTTTGGACTTTTTTTACTATAATTTTCAGCAAAGAAAATACCTGCCTCTAATTCATTGCATACCAAACAATCAAATTGTTGTAATAAGTCTCTTCTATCAACTGCAAGTGTCATATTCGAAATAACACCAAATACTTTTTTGTTATATTTTTTTGAATAATCTAAAACAGTTTTTATAATTTCAGGATCAATATCAGCTTCTAAAACAATTGAATCACAATCTTTGAATATTTCATCGCCCTTTTCATTAATTAAATCCAAAATTGGCATTAAATTTGGACGTTGAGAAATAGAACCTGCCAAATCACCATCATTATCAAATACAGCTAGCCATGTTCCCATTCCCTCAGGAATTTTTTGAACATATTCTGTATTAACTTTATGTCTTTGTAATTTACGAATAACATCTTCTCCCAAAGCACTATCATCAACAATTGATAAAAATGTTGGACGTAATTCAATGTTTGCTATATCTTCTACCACATTTCTACTTACACCACCATGAATATATTTAATATGTCCTGCATTTCTTCCAGTTGGAATATATGCATCTAGTGGAAATCCTTTAATATCTACAAAAACTGCACCAATTACTACAATACCCATATTATCTACTCTCTTTCTTGTTCATCTTTTATAATATAACAAAAAATAAAAAACAAGAAAAGAATCTTTCTTGTTTTTATTGATTATTTTCTTTCATGACACCCACTAATGGATGTGGTTTATAACATTCTTCTAAATATTTCATTTCCTCAACTGTTAATTTTAAATCACAAGCCTTACAAGCTGTATCAATATGACTTAATTTAGTTGCACCAACAACGGGTGAAGTTACTTTAGACATCAACCAAGCTAAAGAAATTTCTGACATTGAACAATTTCTTTTTTTGGCAAGTTCTTCAACTCTTTGAATGATAACAAGATCTTCTTTTTCACTTTCATCATATTTTCCTTTAGCATAGGCATCTTCTTTTAATCTTTTAGATGTTTCTCCTGGATGTCTAGAAAGTCTTCCAGAAGCAAGTGAACTGTATGGTGTCATCGAAACCCCCATTAAATCACAATAAGGTTTCATTTCTCTTTCTTCTTCTCTAAAAATAAGATTGTAATGTCCTTGAATTGATTGGAAAGTTGCCCATCCATTGTTTTTGGCAATTTCATTAGCCCAAGCAATTTGCCAAGCAAAACAGTTAGAAACACCAATGGCTCTTACTTTTTTTGATTTAACAAGATCATTTAAGATTTCCATTGTTTCTTTAATGGATGTTACATTGTCCCATCGATGAAGAATATAAAGATCTACATAATCCATTTGTAACCTTTTTAGACTATTATTTAAACATGTTTCAATATGTTCTCGAGCACTGACTCCTTGGTCAATTTGTACTTGGCTACGTGGCATAAATTTAGTCGCAATAACAACATCTTCTCTTTTTGAAAATTCTTTAATTGCACGTCCTAAATATTCTTCTGATGTTCCACCTTGATAACCCATTGCTGTATCAAAAAAGTTGATTCCTTGATCAAGGGCATGTTTAATGATTTTTTTGGATTCTTCATAAGGAAGTGTCCAAGAATGCATTCCTGCTTGTGGATCACCAAAGCCCATACATCCTAAACATACTTTTGAAACTTTAATATCTGTATTACCTAAATTAACGTATTCCATATTTCCTCCTAGATTTGATGTCTAATTACATCTTTTAATGTAAATGTTCCATTATCGAATTCATAAATAAAAATACAACAGTTTCCAAATCCTTTTTTTAATTCTTCCATAGGATCTTGGAAAGCTCTTAAAAAGTTAAAACAAGCCCCACTGTGACTCACGGCTAAAACACTATGATGGTCTTCTTTATTCATAATTTCTGTTAAAGTTTTTACCATACGGTCTCTTGTCGTATTAGAGGATTCTCCTTTATATTGTAAATAGAATGTTTCACAATCTTTAGGTGTTAAATGAGAATTTAATCTTTCACTTTCTCCTTCTAACTCTCCATAATAGTTTTCTTTTAAACCTTTAGTACGTACATAAGGCATATCTGTCACAAGTTCTAATGTATCACAACATCTTTCACTTGTACTTGAATAAGCATGATCAAAAGTAATATCGTGATCTTTAAACCATTTTCCCGCAACTTTCGCTTGTTTGATTCCTAATTTTGTAAGTGGCGAATCACACCATCCTTGAATCTTATGTTGTAAATTAAATAAGGTTTGTCCATGTCTCATTAAATAAAGTGTCTTTTTCATACATTTCCCTTCTTTCACTCTTATTGTAATACGCTAAAAAAAAAAGAGTAATTTATAATTAAATTACTCTGTCAACAAATTGACAAAAAAGACTATTTGTCAATTTTATAAGGATTTGTTGTACAATCACTTCCTTGAAATAAATCATCCATTCCAAGCCCTCGCATTTGGGTAATCATTTTTGCCATTTCTTCTACAGGGACTTTCATATCCGATAAAATCCATGACAAAGTCATTGCACTTGAAGCATTCGCATGATATATCGTTGCAAATTTTAAGGCGTCTGGCATTAGTTTTTCACCATAAAGTTGTTGATGCCATTTTAAATCAAATTCCTCACAATGTTTAGGAATGTATTCCTTTAAACAATTTTGTCCATCCATTAAGCAAGCCTGTTTTAAAAAGGTTTGATATTGTTTCATATGTTCAAAAGATTCGATAAGTGACTCATAGAAATCAAGATTTGTATTTTGTCCATTAAAATGATTGATAATTTTATGATTGTAAATATATTGAATTAAATCATTTTTATCTAGGAAATGATTATAAAATGTTTGTCTACTAACTCCTGTTGTTTCCAAGAGATCTTTAACTGTTACTTGAGATAAGTCTTTTTTGTGGCATAAGTCTAACAAACCATTTGCAAGTATTTCTTTAATATCAATTGCCATAAAAATACTCCTTTCTTAGCTTGAAAACATTATACCATAAAATCCTGTTTTTAAATAACTTCAAATTTTGTCCAAGCATTTGATTTATAACGATAATAGAAAATAATTGCTCGAATTGTCCAATCTCCACACATCGCAAGGGCAATACCAATAACACCTAAATGAAGTCCTAAAGCAAGAATAATAGATAAGACAAGTCTTCCACCAACAGTTGAAGCAATAGAAACAATCATCGTAAATTTGACATCTCCAGTTGCTCTTAATCCTTGAGATAAAGGTCCAGAAAGCGGGAAAACTACCGTATTGGCAATATTATGAATAATAACAAGAATAATAATCAAATGTTTTGTTTCATCTGCAAGATTATAAAATTGTAGGATAAATGGTGTAATTGCTAAAACAAGCAAATTCCATACAATCGAAAAAACAAGCGACCATTTAATAAGTTTTGAAAAATAGAATTTTGCTTGATCTACATCTTTTGCACCCATGCATTGTCCAATAACGGTAATAAAGACTGGTCCCATTGCTGAACCCACAAGTGCCGCTAATGACCAAATACTTTGTGCAACACCATTAGCTGCAATTTGATAGGTTCCAAACATCGCCACAATTGAACTTAAAGCCACTTTAACAAGTTGGAAAATTCCATTTTCGACCCCATTAGGAATTGCTATATTTAAAATACGTTTGAGCATCTTTCCATCAAATCTAAAAATATCTTTTGAATCATAGTAAGCTTTCAATTTTTTATTAAAACATAAAACTGTGATAATGATTGCTGAAAAAACACGTGAAATAAGTGAAGGATACGCAACCCCTGCAACTCCTGCTTTTAAAACATAAACACCGATAATATTTCCCACAACATTGATAATATTTGCAGCAAATGAAATATACATTGTTACTTTGGTTTTGGCCATTGAACGATATAAAGCGGCTCCTGCATTATAAATAGCAAGTGCTGGATAAGAATATGCTGAAATACGTAAATAAGTTACACACGCCTTCATAACATCTGATTCAACTTTACCAAATAGTAATCCTAAAAGTTGTTTATTAAAAATCAATACAAGAATTGATAAAACAATTGAAAAAACAATGGAAAACATCAATAACTGACTTGATGATAAAACCGTTCTTTTTTCATCTTTATTACCAATATATTGACTGACAACGATTGCTCCTCCTGAAGCAAGTGCTGTAAATAAATAGATAAAAATTGTATTAAATTGGTTAACTAGTGATACTCCCGAAACAGCCGCTTCCCCACAGCTACTTACAACAAAAGTATCAACAATTCCAACAAGCATAACCAGTAATTGTTCAAAAAACAAAGTAATGATCATACTTCTTAATTCTTTATTTGAAAACATTTTCATCTCTCCCCTTGTTTTCATTATAAAAAAAGAAACATTTTGTGTAAAATGCTTCTTTTTTAGCTTCTATCATGCCTTGCAAGCATTATAGATTCCATATCTTTATTTCCTGATACGGATTTGTCTTTACTAATGCAACCTGTATGACTTTCCCATAAAAAGGTTCAAAATAATGATTCAATATCTTAAATGCTTGATTGGTTTGTTGTTCATTTAACTTTCTACTTATAGAAACATGAGGTACAAAGTGGTACGGTAAATAACGATTTTTTTGTGAAATAGATACATATTCATCAAAAGTTTGATAGATTTTTAAAATTAGTTGATTTAAAAATTCATTATATACAGGTAATAAATAAAGCGTCGATTTTTGAAAACAACCTAACGAAACAAAATAGAGCTCTTGACTACTTTCTTTTTCAAAAAGCTGATTTGCCTGTTCAATAAATTTCTTTTCCTCTATTTCTTTATAAGTCGCAATTGTTAGATGAAAAGGAATATGATGATTTTCTAAATAATTTTGATGTAGTTCTTTTTCGACTTTTTTATTTAAAAAAGAAAACTTTTGATTTGTTTTTTCATCAAAATACAAAGCTAAATGAAACATCTTATTTTTCAATATATTCCTTTTCCAAGTTAAAGCCTCTACCTTGAACTTCATGAACATTTGAAATAATCATAAACGCATCTTCATCAATAGATTTTACAAGTCTTTCAACTTGAACAAGTTCTCTTGTCGAAATAACATTAATTAAAACTTCTGTATTTTCTAATAAATAGCCTGTTTGACCATGAAGCATTGTTACTCCACGATCGACATTCGTTAAAATAGCCTTTCTAATTTCTTCATATTTTGAAGAAATGATTTTAACTTCGATTTTTTGAGCACCCATTACTAAAATCTTATCAATAACCATTGTATAAATAAAAATTAACACGATTCCATAAAGACATTGTCTAACATCAGAAAAACCAAATTGCGCTAACACAATTAATGTATCAAAAACATACATTGAAACAGAAACAGGAATTTTAAATAATTTATTTAAAATAAGGGGTGGAATATCCATACCTCCTGTTGAAGCCCCTGCTTTAATAACAATAGCAATAGCAACCCCAACTAAAACACCCGCAAAAAGTGTATTAATTAAAATATCATCGGTTAAATAAAAACCTTGAAAAGAAAGTTCAAACACGCCTAGAATAAATGGATAATAAAATGTTGAAATAAGTGTTTGTAAAGCAAATTTCTTTCCCAAAATAAGCGCTCCAATAATAAAGACAATAAAATTAAAAATAAAAGTAAATAATGAAATTGGTAAATGAAAATAATGATTTAAAAACAAAGAAATACCTGTTGTCCCACCACTTAATAAATGTCCTGGAACAATAAATAAAATAACCGCAAGTGCAAGTAACGTATTTCCAAGTAATATACTAAGAATATCTTTTTTATTTGTTTTCATAAATTCCTCCATAAAAAAACCACACTGTTTTTTCCCTAACAATGTGGATCAAAGCATTCGCTTAATACGTTTGTATTATAGCATATACAAAATTCTTGTCTAGAATTTTGTATAAAAATAAAAATAATAAATCAAGATTTGTATAAATAAAATCAACGGTATACCTATATAAAATTTCACATGTTTCGTTTTATGATGAAAACAATACATACCTAAATAGCTTCCTAAACTTCCACCTATCAAAGCCACAAAAAGCAAAGTATTTTCAGAAATACGATATTTTTGTTTTTTTGCTTTTGCTTTATCAAGACCCATTATCAAAAAGCCTAATACATTTATTATTACTAAATAAATCATTAACAATCTCCTAATGAATACTGACATATTGTTTCTTTGATTACATAATAATTCATTTGTGTAACAACTAAATCATCTAGCGTACAATGAAACAAATAACTTAAAGCACATAAATGTTCTAAATTAGGTAATGACTTTCCTTTTAGCCATTTATAAACACTTTGTTTACAAGAAAGTCCTAGATAAGTCTGAATATCTTGAACACAATAGCCACCTTGATTCATATACTTTTGTATTTGTTTGCCTGTTTTTTCTAAATTGATATAAGGATACATTACTTTTCTCCTTTATAATTTTTTTATTAATCTTCGAATATGACATTCAAAAATAACATACATACCAAAATAAATAGCTTCTGAACATACAGCAATCGAAAACATCAACATAACCAACGCCGCTAACGGACCATAAACGTTGCTATAATCAACAATGGAAAAATAAATAGATAAAATACCTATAATCAATTCAATCAATAATGTTGCAACGACTGTTCCTTTAATTGTATCTAAAAAATCTACATTTTGATCAGGAATGATTTTATATAATAAAAATAAAATAACAAAAATAATGATAAATAAGAATAATACTCTTGTTATAAAATTATGTTGATCAATAAAGATAATCTTAAAAAACGGAAAAATAATCAATAAAGAAATCACTGCAAGTATTAAAATAAAGATAAGAATGGTTTTTAAAAAAGTAATTCCTTGATCAATGAAAAATGGATATTCTTTATCATTAGGAAACATATTTTTAGAAATACGATGTAACTGATAAAAACCTCTACTTACAACAAAGATAGACGCTATTAAAGTGGTTATAGTTGTTATTGATAAAGAACGTGGTTCTATCAGTTGAATAACCATTTTTGTCACATCCGGTCTTAAATAATATGATAAAATTTCTTGTGCTGTTTTAATATCTAAAGGAAAAAACGGTGTAAAAAAAGCCAATAATGTACATATTGGGATAATTGAAAGTATCATATAATAAGCAAAAGACAAAGCAGATGCAGGTGGTACTTTATAGCGGTAATCTAAATAATATCCATATATAAAATTAAAAATACTTCTTAATTTTTCCATAGCCGTCCCTCCTTATTAGATAGTATACCATATTCTTTATGAAAAAAAGCTCCTAAGAGCTTTTATCCATTATATTTTAATACAAAATAATTTTTCTTTCCTCGACGAATAACTGTTTTGCTTTGTCCAAAAGCATCTTCTTTTTTAACAGTAAATTCTAAATCTTTAATACGTTCACCATTGATTAAAACAGATCCCCCATTAACAAATTCTCTCGCTTCTCTTTTACTTTTAGCAGCTCCAACTAAAATTAAAGCGTCTAAAATATTCATTTCATTTTCTTCGGTTTCAACTGTTGGTACACCTTCAAAAGCAACATCAACTTGTTCTAAAGTTAAATTTTGAATTTGACCAGAGAATAATGTTTGTGAAACTTGAACTGCTTCTTCATAAGCTCCTTCACCATGTAAGAATGTAATAACTTCTCTAGCTAAAGCTTTATGTGCTTCTCTTAAATGAGGTTGTGTTTTATTTTTTTCTTCTAATTCCATAATTTCTTCTGGTGTTAAGAAAGTTAAGAATTTTAAGTAATCAATAACTTTATCATCTTCTGAATTAATAAAGAATTGATACATTTCATAAGGAGAAGTTTTTTCTCGATCTAACCAAATCGCTTTACCATTTGTTTTACCAAATTTTGTTCCATCACTTTTAGTTAAAAGTGGCATTGTAAAACCATAGGCTTCTTTTCCAGTTTTCTTTCTAATTAATTCAATACCAGCAGTAATATTTCCCCATTGGTCTTGCCCAGCAACTTGTAATTGACAATTTTTATTTTCATGTAACCAGTAGAAATCCATTGCTTGCATGATCATATAAGAAAATTCAGTATAAGTAATACCTAAATCTAATCTTCTTTTTACAATGTCTTTATTCAACATATAATTGACATTGAAATATTTACCATAATCTCTTAAAAAGTCAATAAAGTTTAAATCTTTTGACCAATCATAGTTATTAACCACTTCAAAACCAAAAATCTTTTGAGCTTGTGCTTTTAAACAGTCAAAGTTATGTTGGACTTGTTCCTTTGTAATCATTGGTCTTTCTGTATCAGGTTTAGGATCACCAATTAATCCTGTTGCTCCTCCAACTAATAAAATTGGATTATGCCCGGCATCTTTTAATCTTTTACTAATTAAAAATGATGAAAAGTGCCCAATGTGCAAACTATCTCCTGTTGGATCAGTTCCAATATAGAAAGTTAATCCTCCATTATTTAATTTTTCTTCAATTTCTGGAGAACTGACATCTTTAATTAATCCTCTCCAAACTAATTCATCATAAATCTTCATAATTTCCTCCTTGAAATAAAAAACTCATTCCCATAGGAACGAGTTGATCGCGGTACCATCCTAAATTCATGTCAAAGACATACACTCAAGTAGATAACGGCTTGCACCGTCTAAGCTTTGCACTTAGAAGCTCCAGAGTGTATTCATATTACCTCTTGGCTTGTTTCCACCAACCACAAGCTCTCTATAACAATTAAGTAATATTACTTGTCTCCTTCATTGCTGTAAATACATCATATTAAATTTCATATTCAAAGTCAAGTGAATATAAAAATAAACCACTTTCGTGGTTTATTGAATAGTTGATTTACGATAAATATTTGTATAGCCTACGCACACTTCTTTTGTTTCTAATTCTTCTTGATTTAAAATTTTAGTAAGTAAACGTACAGCCAACGCACCCATATCATAAATTGGAAGATGAATCGTTGATAGTGATGGTCTACAAATAAGTGAGTAGCTTGTATCCATCATAGCCATAACTTCCATATCATCTGGAATGCTTATGTTATTATCGATTGCTGCATTAACAACTGCAACCCCTTCTTTATCATAACTTGCAAAAACTAAATCATGTTTATGATTTCTAAAATGTTCAACAAATTGTGTATAGCTTTCTTCATAGTGAGTAGAAGTATTAATAACCTGTGTTGACTCATCAAATGGTAATTGATGATCTTGATAAGCTTTTTTCATTCCTTCAATCAAATCAACTGTACGAATAAGATTTTGTTGAGGACTTACAAAAATAATATCATTTTTACCTTTTTCTAAATAATTATTAACAATATCATATGTAATCTTTTGTGCATCAACATAAACAGAACCTATCGATTCATCACTTACTTGCATTCCAATAACAACTGCCGGAATACTATGTTTTTTAACAAGTTCAATTTGTTGATCAATATTATCGTTATTAAATAATATAACTCCATCGGCTCTTGTGCGAATGACTTTTTCCATAACGTCGTCCATTGGACCATTTCCAATATCATCTGTTGTATAAATCGTAATATTGTAATCCAATGTTCTACCAGCATCACCAATACCACCAATCATATCTTTTACATGAGCAAATAATGATTGTGGGAAGATAATTGCAATAGTTGTAGTTTTGTTTGTCGCAAGACCTCGAGCAATTTGATTAGGTTTGAAGTTTAGTTCATCAATAACCTTCATTACCTTTTCTTTAGTTTTTTCACGAACAACTGATGACCCATTAATAACACGAGATACAGTTGCAAGAGAAACGCCTGCTTCTCTTGCAACATCATAAATCGTTGCTTTTTTCATTAGTCTTTTAAATCATCGATAATGACATTTAAATCATCTTCAATGTCATTAATTTCATCTTCTAAATCAGAAAAATCATCAAATTCTTGTTCGCTCATTTTTTCTTTAACTTCATTAATTTTATCATTCACTTGGACAATAACATTATCAACTTGATCTTTTAACTTAGAATATTGGTCGCTATCTTGTAATTTTGTTACAACATCATCAAATTTATCTTTTAATTCATTTAATTTTGCTAAAGAACTATCTTTAAAGTCATCAACATCAAATTCATCAACTGTTTTTTTAATACTATCAATTGTTTCACTAATTAATTTTTGATAGTCTTCAACCGTCATTTCTTTAGCACTATCAAGAGTTTCTTTTCCTTTACCTTTTAATTCTTCTCTTAACTCGCTTCCTTTTTTTGGTGCCAATAACATCCCAGCAAGAGCACCAATTCCTAAAGTTGTTAAAAATCTTCCTAATTTCATATTATCTCACCTTTCTATTTTTTCTTAATAAAGCTCATCATCATTTTCAATGGATTAAACTTTGGTCTTTGAGGATCAAAGAACTTTGCAACTGTTTCTACAGGCGCATTTAATAAGTCTAATTTGTAATTGACATCATCTAAGATTTTATCAACTCTTTTCAATGTATCTTGTGCCATTTCAACAGTATCCCCTGTTTGTTTAATTGCTGTTGATGTACGAATAAACAACACCCCTAAAGCAACTAAACAAAATGCACCTGCTAAAATTAAAACACAGTAACAAATGTCCATTGTTGTCATAAACATCCCTCTACTTTCATTAATAATTGTACCATAATTTACTCTTTTTATATAGATTTTTTGGCTTCAATCAACATTTCTTCAAATTTATAAATATCTTTACTACTCATAAATAAGAATACACAGTTATCATATTGCATTAATTCTTTAACACCTGCTTCATCTTCAGTAATGACTTTAGCACGTGCACTATTTTTTGAAATATCATAGATATCAATATCAATACCGTCTTCATGTTTTGCATTTTCTGGGAATGGACAGAAATATGGGTAATCCGCTTTATCCATTTCTTGAGCAAATTCTTTAGCAAAACGCGCTCCCCTTGAAAAACGATCTGGTTGGAAAATGGCAACGATTTTCTTACCAGGATATCTCACTCTTGTTGCTTCAATAACATATCTGATTGCAGTTGGATGATGTGCATAATCGTCAACAAAAACATTGTTTCCTTGAGTTTTTACAGTATAACGACGTTTTGTTCCTTTGAATGTTTGAAGTTTACTTAAAATATAGTCATAAGACATATCTTCTAAATAACCAAGAGTAATAATAGCTAATGAATTATATAACATATGCATTCCAAATAATGGTATGTTAAAATGTCCAAATAATTCTTGATGAATATAAACATCAAATGATAATCCTTGTGGTGTTTCTAAAACATTAACAGCGCGAACATCATTATTTTCACCTAAACCAAATCTTAAAACGTGTTTTTCAAAATGAATTTTCTTAATGTTAGGGTCATCTCCCCAAACAATAACTGTTTTCTTAACTTGCTTAGCAAATTGTTCAAAAGATTGAATATATCTTTCAAGATTTCCAAAATAATCAACATGGTCTAATTCAATGTTATTAATAATGGCATAATCTGGATGATAATGTAAGAAATGATCTTGGAATTCACACGTTTCTGAAATAAAATATTTACTTCCTACTTGTCCATGTCCAGTTCCATCACCAATTAAAACAGATGTTTTATCAAAATCTTCAAATAAATGGTAAGCCATACCTGTTGTTGTTGTTTTTCCATGTGTTCCTGCAACAGCAATAGAAACATAATGTTCCATAAAATCAGCTAAGAAATCATAATATCTTGTACACTTTACATTTGGATTTTCTAAAGCTGCTTTGACTTCTTCATTGGATTCATCAAAAGCATTACCAATAATTACGTGATAACCATCCTTTATATTATCTTTATTGAATGAATAAATTGGAATATTTCTTTTTCTCAATTCATCTTCAATAAATATATATTTATCAATATCACTTCCAGCAACTTCGTTCCCTAATTCATATAAAATTGTTGCTAGTGGAGCCATTCCTGACCCTTTAATTCCTATAAAATAATACATACTTGTCACCTCGCTAACTATTCTATCACAAATTGATTTCTTTTTCTTTGTTAAGTGTATATTTTTTAAAAAAAACGAGCAAAGCCCGTTTTGAAACATTCTATGTAAGTTTAAACCCCTAAACTAATACGAATACATTTATTAATACGTTCCATTTCTAATGGCGTTAATTCCCCTATTTTTCTAATCAACCGTGATTTATCAATGGTCCTCATTTGTTCAAGCAAGGCAATTGAATTTTCTTTTAAATCATCTCTTGATTTAATAAATGTATGGGTAGGAATATTTTTCTTTTTAGATGATGTCAAAGGTGAAATAATAATAGTTGTACTAAATCTGTTCCCACTATCATTTTGAATAACAACAACAGGTCGAATTCCAGATTGTTCACTTCCTACACCTACACTCAAATCAGCATAAAACAAATCTCCTCTTTTTACTTCCATATAATTCATCCTTTCTTTTGATATTATTATATAATTTCTTGTTGACAAAATTTGTCTATTTAAAGAGGCTTTAAAAATATTTTTTCACTTTAAAAGTTTACTCATTTTTTTCTTTTTTATACAAAAAAAACGAGCACAAGCTCGTTTTTAAATAATATAAATATCTTTTGTAAATGAATTTAAAACCTGACATCCATCTTTTGTCACCATAACTAGATCTTCTACACGTACTCCGAAATTTCCTTCTAAATAAATACCTGGTTCAATTGAAAAAATCATTCCTTCTTCAACTTTCATTTCATTTACCGAAGAGACATCTCCATATTCATGAACATCTCGACCAATAAAATGTCCTAAACGATGTGTAAAATATTTTCCATAGCCTTCATCACTGATGACTTTTCTTGCACACTTATCAATATCTGATAATTTAACTCCTGGTTTGATCATTGCTTCTGCAGCTTCATTTGCTTTTTTTACAATTTCATAAACTTTAATTTCTTCTTCCAAAATACCTTCATAAAAGAATGTACGTGTCATATCAGAACAATACCCTTTATAAACACATCCCATGTCAATCAGTACACAATCACCTTTTCTAAGTAGTGTATCATCATTTTCATGATGTGGATCAGCAGCGTTTTTACCAAATGCAACAATCGCCCCATAACAAGTAGAATGATGCTTGAAAAATAATTCATCTAATTTTTTAGCAAGTTGTTTTTCTGTCACGCCTTCTTGAATGAATGGAATGATTTCTTCCATAACAGCATCATTGATTTTACTTGATTCAATCATTAAAACTTGTTCTTGTAAATCTTTTTTCATGCGTACGAGATCAACACATGGTGAAGCATTGATATACTTTGCATCTGGGAGTTTTTTCATAAGATCTAACAAGAAATGTGAGGCCCAATTTTTATCAATTCCAATTCTTCCTGGAAAATGCATTTCATCAACAATTGTTTGAATAGCATCTTGTCCATCTTTATGCCAAACAATGTTAACATCTAAATCATGATCCAAATAAAATAAATCATTCATGAATAAGGTATGATTTCCATGTTTTGAAATCATGAAAACAAACATTCTTTCATGCGGATCATTATAGTATCCTGTACAATAAGCAATTGATTGAGGATCACTTATTAAAAAGTAATCCAATCTTGCTTCTTCCATTAAATCAAGTATTTCTTGTATACGATCGTTATTCATCTTTTAAAACTCCAATACCTAATTCTTTTAATTGATCTTCTTCTACACTGTTTGGTGCTTTAGACATTGGACATGTTGCACTGGCATTTTTAGGGAAAGCAATAACATCTCTAATAGAATCACTTTCAGTAAGTAACATGGCAAGACGATCTAATCCTAAAGCAAATCCTCCATGTGGTGGTGTCCCATATTTTAATGCATCAACAAACCAACCAAATTTATTTCTTACTTGTTCATCTGTTAAACTTAAAGCTTTGAAAGCTCTTTGTTGTAAGTCTTGTTCGTAAATACGTTGAGAACCTCCACCAAGTTCAAAACCATTTAAGACAATATCATAGGCATCAGCAAGACAATTTGCTGGATCTGTATCTATTTTATCTAAATCTGATTCTTTAGGTCTTGTAAATGGATGATGCATTGCATAATATCTTTGAGTTTCATCATCATATTCAAACATTGGGAAATCAACAACCCATAATAATCCTAATTCTTTTGGATCATATAAATTTAATTCTTTTCCTAAATGATTACGTAAAGCAGCTAAAGCATCACAAACAACCATATATTTTGTATCCGACACAAATAATAATAAGTCGTTATCTTCACCATTCATTGCTTCAATTAATCTTTGCATTTGTTCTTCGCTAAAGAATTTAGCAATTGGCCCTTCACCAACACCATTATTTACTTTTAACCAAGCAAGACCTTTTGCTTTATATGTTTTTGCAAGTTCTGTTAATTGATCAATTTTCTTTCTTGAATAATCACTTGCATGATTTTTAACATTAATTCCTTTAACATATCCATTATTTTCTAAAGCTGATTTAAATACCATAAAATCAACATCTTTAACAACTTCATTTAAGTTAACAAGTTTCATATCAAAACGGATATCTGGTTTATCAATACCATATGTTTCCATCGCTTCATGCCACGTCATACGTGGAAGCGGTAACTTAACATCAACACCTTTTACATCTTTGATGACTTTAGCCACCATATTTTCACCAACTTCGATGATTTCATCTGTAGTCATAAATGACATTTCAACATCAACTTGAGTAAATTCTGGTTGACGATCCGCTCTTAAATCTTCATCTCTGAAACAACGAGCAATTTGGTAATATTTTTCAAAACCAGCAACCATTAATAATTGTTTAAATAATTGAGGTGATTGTGGTAAAGCATAGAAATCACCATGATGTACACGTGAAGGTACTAAGAAATCTCTTGCTCCTTCAGGAGTTGATCTGTTTAAATAAGGTGTTTCAATATCCACAAAATCATGATTATCTAAGTATTCTCTAATACTTCTTGTAATTTTATGTCTTGTTAGAATTTTATTTTGCATAACAGGTCTTCTTAAATCAAGATAACGATATTGCATTCTTGTTTCTTCTAAAGCATCTGTATCATCTGCAACAATAATTGGTGTCGTATTGGCTGTATTGATGATTTTGATTTCTGATGCATCAACTTCAATATCTCCTGTAGGCATATTTGGATTTTTGCTAGAACGTTCTACAACAGTTCCTTTAACATATAAAATATATTCATTTTTAATATCTTTTGAAATGTTTTCCATTTCTTCATTGATAATAATTTGTGTAATTCCATAACGGTCTCTTAAATCAATAAATACAAGAGCTCCTAAATTTCTCTTTTTAGCAACCCATCCTTTTAGTTCAACTGTTTGTCCAACATTTTCTAAACGAAGTTCACCGTTATTATGTGTTCTATTCATGTTCATGTCCTCCACTTAAATGATTTTCAATATGTGCCAAAATATTTTCTAATGGTACTACAACTTGTTCTTTATCATGATTACATTTAATATTAACCACTTCATTTTTTACTTCTTCTTCCCCTAAAATAATAGAGAAATGTGCATTAAAACGATCTGCTGATTTAAATTGTCCTTTTAAGCCACGAGATACATGATCCATTTCACATGTAAAGCCATTTGCTCTTAACATCGCAATAATTTGCATAGCAAGATCTTTTGCTTCTTCGCCTAAAGGCATAATATAACAATCTAAACCATCTTCGTCTTCATCTTCTTCATCATCTAAAGCAAGAAGGAGTCTTTCCATACCAAAAGCAAAGCCAACACCAGGTGTAGCCGGTCCACCAA
Source organism: Faecalibacillus sp. TM498 (assembly GCF_020589955.1). Lineage (NCBI taxonomy): Bacteria > Bacillati > Bacillota > Erysipelotrichia > Erysipelotrichales > Coprobacillaceae > Faecalibacillus > Faecalibacillus sp. TM498. Next base: position 20,998 of record NZ_JAJDKB010000003.1, on the reverse strand, counting down.
TTTCTTCAATTAAACCATTGTAGCGTCCGCCACCACCAACAGTAGCTCCAGCGCCTAATTTTGGATCATCAGAAATGATTTCAAAAACAGTATGAGAATAATAATCTAATCCTCTTACTAAATTTGTATCAATAACATAATCAATTTCTAAATCATCTAATAAAGAACATACTTTATCAAAATGATTTTTAGCACTTTCGCTTAAATAATCAATTGTTTTCGGTGCTGTTTTCATAGCTGGATGTTTCGCATCCACTTTGCAATCTAAAATACGTAAAGGATTCTTTTCAAAACGTGCTTTACAATCTTCGCATAAGTCATCTAAATGGCCTCTAAAATGATCTTTTAAAGCTTCACGATAAGCATCTCTTGATTCATTATCACCTAAAGAGTTGATATGAAGTGTGACATTTTGAAGTCCTAATGCTTCAACAACAGTCACTGCCATAAGCATACATTCAACATCTACATAAGGTGATTCAACACCTAACATTTCTACCCCAAATTGGTGGAATTGTCTTTGTCGACCATTTTGAGGCCTTTCATATCTAAACATTGGTCCCATATAATAAACTTTTTGTAGTTTTTCTGGTAAACCATACATTTTATTTTCTACATAAGCTCTTGCAATACCAGCAGTTCCTTCTGGTCTAAGTGAAATATATCTTCCTTTTTTATCTTGAAAAGTATACATTTCTTTAGAAACAACATCACTTGTATCCCCAACAGCTCTGTTAAATAATTCAGCATGTTCGAAAATTGGTGTTCTCATTTCTTTGACATTATAATTAGCGGCAATCGTTCTTAACAATTGTTCTAATTTAATCCATTTTTCACTTTGTCCTGGTAAAATATCTACCGTACCTCTTGGTGCACTATATCCCATTATTTTTCCTCCTTAAAATATAAAAACGCCCTCATAAGGACGTTTCAACGCGGTACCACCTTAATTCGTATTTTCATACGCACTTTCATCTTAACGCGATTAACGATTACTCTTTTCAAGTAATTCCTCACAAGTGTCCCATAGCTTCCATACAAAGATTTTCACCAACCATCTTCTCTCTAACTATTTCCACTATTTAATCTTGCTCAATGGATTACAAAGATTATATAAAATAATGACTAAAAAATCAATTCCTATTTCTAGCATCTATAGTATACCACGTTTTTTAATCATTTATGTCTCAAATTTGTCTCATTTTTGTTCCATTTTTGAAAGACGATACTCTTCTACAATAAATTGTGACAAATCTTCTTTTAAACTATGGTTATCATAATAAACAAGACGTGTTTTCTTCTTTCTAGCAATATCATTCAATTTTAAAAGATAACTTTCAACAGGTTTTATTTTTTCATTTTGACTATAAACAACAAGAAGCTGATAGAAGTTTTCTACCAGCTTTTTGCCAACTTGATCATTATATAAAATATTTATTGCACGACGATCAATCATTATAAATCAATATCACATAAGTTAGAAGCATATCCAATATAACTTGCAGGTGTCATATCTAATAAAGTTTGACGATCTTCATCTGATAAAACATCTAATCCTTTCGCAAATTCCATAATTGCTTCTTGTGAAATATTTTTACCTCTTGTAAGTTCTTTTAATTGATCATAGGCATCAGAAATACCATATTTTCTAAGCATTGTTTGAATTGGTTCAGCAAGAACTTCCCATTTTTCATTTAAGTCAGCTGCAAGTTTATCTTTATTAACAACACATTTAGCTAAACCATTTGTTGTTTCACTAATTGCTTGTAAAGAATAACCAAAAGCTAAACCAATATTTCTTTGACTTGAACTATCTGATAAATCTCTTTGCATACGTGATCTAGGTAATTTGTTTGATAAACCAACACAAATATTATTAGACATATCAACATTTGCTTCTGAGTTTTCAAAACGAATTGGATTGACTTTATGAGGCATTGTACTACTTCCTACTTCTCCTTTTACAGGAATTTGTTTGAAGTATTCCATTGAAATGTATAACCACATATCAACATCAAAATCCACTAACACATTATTGAAATGACGAATACCATCTAAAATATGACATGTATAATCATGGCTTTCAATTTGTGTTGTTAAAGGATTGTAAGTTAACCCTAAATATTCTTCTACAAATTTTTTATTAAGAGTTTGCCAATCTAATTGAGGAAATGCTGTTAAAATAGCACTATAGTTTCCTGTTGCCCCATTAAATTTAGCTTTAATTTTAATATTTTCAATATTTTCAATGCTTGAAGTAAAACGATAAGCATAAACTTTAAATTCCTTACCAATTGTTGTTGGTGTGGCAGGTTGACCATGAGTATGAGCTAACATCGCATCATTTTTATGTTCAACAGCCCATTTATTAATAACAGCAGTAAATTCTTTTGCTTTCTTTAACCAAACATCATTTAAACCATGTTTGATCATACAAGCATAAGATGTATTATTAATATCTTCTGAAGTACATCCAATATGAACAAAACTGATTAAATAATCATAACCCATATCTTTTAATTGATTTCCAATGAAATATTCTACTGCTTTAACATCATGTCTTGTAACAGCTTCAATATCTTTGATTGCTTTAAAAGAATCATAATTGAAATCTTTTGAAATAGCTTCGATTTGTCCTAAGTTATCTTTGTCAAATTTAGAAAGAACATCACTTTCTACATTTTCAATTAAAAATTTTAACCATTGAATTTCAACAAAAACACGATATTTCACTAAAGCATATTCAGAAAAATATTCACCTAAAGCATCTTTAATACCTGCATAACGTCCATCTAAAGGACTTAATGTAAAACATTCAAATTGTTGTTTATCCATTCTATTTACCACCTCTAAAATAATTTACACCAGCTTCAAATAATTTTTGATCCATTTCACCATAAACATTTTTAAAACGGTTTTCTCCTTGACGTTCACTATGTCCCATCTTACCAAGAACACGACCATCACGAGAAACAATACCTTCAATAGCATACATTGAACCATTAGGATTGTATGGTGTTTGCATTGTGACTTTACGATTAGGATCAACATATTGAGAGAATACTTGTCCATTAGCGAATAATTCATCAATAACTTCTTTAGGAGCAACAAAACGTCCTTCTCCATGAGAAATAGGAATAACATGAACATCCCCCACATTAACATTAGCAAGCCATGGTGATTTAACAGAACCAATACGTGTATCTACAAATTGAGATAAGTGACGACCAATCGTATTGAATGTAAGAGTAGCGTCATTTTCCGACATATCTCTAATTTCACCATATGGAAGTAATCCTAATTTAATAAGTGCTTGGAATCCATTACAAATACCAATCATTAAACCATCTCTATTATCTAATAAATCACTAATTGCTGCTTTTAATCTTGGATTTCTTAAAACTGTTGCAATAAATTTACCTGAACCTTCAGGTTCATCACCAGCAGAGAATCCTCCTGGTAGCATCACAATATTAGCACGTTTGATAGCATTTTCCAATTCATCAATCGATGTTTTTAACATTTCTTCTGTTTTATTTCTAATTAAGACAAGTTCAACCTTTGCCCCTGCTTTTTCAAAAGCACGTTTTGAATCATATTCACAGTTTGTTCCTGGGAATACTGGAATAACAACTAAAGGTGTTTCAATATATTGTTTTGCTTTTAAAGTTGATCTTGTTTTACATTCAGCAACTTTAATTTCTTGTGTAGGTGCTTTTTCTCTTGTTGGATAAACACTTTCTAATGGTGCTTTATTGATTGCGTAAGCTTCTTGAATAGAAATTGTATCCATTCCATAAGAGAATTTTTCACTATCATTTAAAGTAGCCACTACTCTATAATCTAAACCTACTAGATCTTTTTCAGATTTCACTTCAACAATAATATTTCCATAATTCTTTTCAACATAAGAAGCAAGAGTATGATCTGTATTGAAAGCAGCTCCTAAACCATTACCAAAAGCCATTTTACAAACAGCTTCGAGTACACCACCATCTTTAACTGTATATGCAGAATAAATTTTCTTTTGTTTCATTAAATCTTGAATAGCATCATATTGTTTTTGTAAATGATCAAAATCAAAGACTCTAAATTGATCTTTTTTAATTTGAACTTCCGCTAAAATATGTCCTGCTTCTTTTGCTTCTGGTGTCATAACATCATGAACATCACTTGCTGTAATAGCAAAAGAAACAAGTGTTGGTGGAACTGAAATATTTTCAAATGTTCCTGACATTGAATCTTTACCACCAATTGATGGAAGTTTTAATTCTTGTTGAACACGATTAGCTCCAAGTAAAGCAGCTAATGGTTTACCCCAACGTTTTGGATCATCTAATAATTTTTCAAAATATTCTTGGAATGAAAAACGAATTGTATGATAGTTTCCACCCATGGCAACGATCTTAGCAACACTTTCAACAACAGCATACATAGCTCCATGATATGGTGACCATTTAAAAATCTTAGGATTATACCCATAAGCCATTAATGAAGCAGTTGTTGTTTCTTTTCCTAAAACAGGAATTAAAGCAGCCATACCTTCTGTTTCTGTGTGATATGTACGTCCACCATAAGGAGATAAAACTGTACCATTTCCAATAGATGAGTCAAATCTTTCAACAAGACCTTTTTGTGAAGCAACAGATAATCTTGATAATACTTCTTTTGTTGTACCAACAAAATCATTTCTTTCTTCTTCATCAAAAGGTGTACTTTCAAAGTTTGGTAATTCAACTTCAATATTTTGATAACGTTTTGCCCCTGCAGCATCTAAAAAATCACGAGAAATATTAACAATATCTTTACCCATGTGCTTCATTACTAAACGATTTGTATCTGTAACAGTTGCCACTTGAACAACTTCTAAGTTTTCTTTTGTACATTCTTCTTTAATGAAATCAACATCATAGTCATTGACAACAATGGCCATACGTTCTTGTGATTCACTAATAGCAAGTTCTGTCCCTGTTAAACCATCATATTTTTTCAAAACAGCGTCTAAATCAATATCAAGCCCTGGAGCAAGTTCACCAACGGCAACACAAACTCCACCAGCTCCAAAGTCATTACATCTAACAACTTTTTCTGAGACCGCTTTATTTCTAAATAATCTTTGAATTTTTCTTTCTTCAACAGGATTTCCTTTTTGAACTTCAGCACCTGCTGTTTCAATAGATTTTACGTCATGTGATTTTGAAGAACCGGTAGCACCACCGATACCATCACGTCCTGTACGTCCCCCAATTAATAAGACGATTTGTCCATTTTGTGGTTCTAAACGTTTTACTTGTTCTTTTGGTGCAGCAGCCACAACAGCTCCTACTTCCATACGTTTAGCGATATAACCTTCATCGTATATTTCATGAACATAACCTGTTGTTAAACCGATTTGGTTACCATAACTTGAAAAACCATGAGCGGCTTCTTGACAAATTTTTCTTTGTGGTAATTTACCTGGCGTTGTTTCTGCCAATGTTTTTCTTGGATCACCTGCTCCAGTAATACGCATTGATTGGTAAACATAAGCACGTCCTGAAAGTGGGTCACGAATAGCTCCACCTAAACATGTAGCAGCTCCCCCAAAGGGTTCGATTTCTGTAGGATGGTTATGTGTTTCATTTTTAAACATTAATAACCATTGTTCATCTCCTTGATTTGTATGAACAGTGATTTCAATAGAACATGCATTAATTTCTTCAGAAACTTCCATATCATCAAGATATCCTTTTTTACGAAGTTCTTTCATTGAAATAGTTGCAAGATCCATTAAAGTAAGAGGTCTTGTTGTATTTACCCCATAAACTGCATGTCTACTTGTTTTATAGCTTTCAATATCTTTTTCTAAGATTTCTTTAAAAGCACCATTTTGAATATCAATATCTGTAATAACTGTCGCAAATGTTGTATGACGACAGTGATCTGACCAATATGTATCTAATACTTTAATTTCTGTTTCAGTAGGATCTCTATGTTCTTCATTTTTAAAGTAATCTTGTGTTACTTTTAAATCATCAAGATTCATAGCCATTCCATTATCTTTTAAGAATTGATTTAATCCTGTTTCATCTAAATCATTAAATCCAGTTAAAGTTGGTACAGATTTAATATCAGGTGTTTCATCATTTAAATGTTCTGGTTTTTCTAAAGAAGCAATTCTTTGATCAACAGGGTTAATTAAATAATGTTTGATTTGATTTAAAACATCTTCATTTTTATCAATGTCTACTACAATAAGTTTGGCACATCTTACTTTTGTTGAAGATGTTCCTGTTAGAATTTGGAAACATTGTTCGCATGAATCAGCACGTTGATCATATTGACCTGGTAAAAATTCAATTGCGAAAACAGATTCTTTTTCACTCATTGGAAATGTTTCATCATAAACATGATCCACCATTGGTTCAGCAAGAATTGTATTAATTCCTTGTTGTAAGATTTCTTCACTAATTCCTTGTACATCATAACGATGAACAATACGAAGTGAATGAATCGTTAAACCTAATTGTTCAACGAGGTTGGTTTGAATTTCATGCGCTTCTGTTGCGTATTCTTTTCTTTTTTCTACATAAATTCTTCTTACATTTGTCATAGAGTTCTCTCCTATCTAAGTCCAATATCATGACGATAGTACATACCATCGAATGTAATAATTGTAGCAGTTTCATAGACTTTCGCAAGTGCTTCTTGTAAATTTGCTCCTCTTGCACACACATTTAAAACACGTCCACCATTTGTGACAAGTTTACCATCTTTTAAAGCTGTTCCCGCATGGAAAACAACAATATCATCACTTACTTTGTCAATATTTTTAATTTCAATTCCTTTTTCATATTTACCTGGATATCCACCACTCGCTAGAACAAGACAAGCCACGTGGTCATCTGACCATTTGACATCTACTTGATCTAAAGTATAAGTCGCACAAGCATCCATAATTTCATAAAGATCACTTTCTAAACGAAGAAGGATTGATTGTGTTTCAGGATCACCAAAACGGACATTAAATTCAAGTACTTTCGCTTGATTATTTTCAATCATTAAACCAATGAAAACAACTCCACGATAGTCCATTTGATCTTCTTTAAGTCCTTGCATAAATGGATCAAGAATATCTTTTTTTAAGACTTCATCCATACCTTCTGGTAAAAATGGATTTGGAGAAACAGTTCCCATACCACCTGTATTAGGTCCTTTATTTCCATCAAAGATTTGTTTATGATCTTTTGCTGAAACCATTGGTACAATTGTTTTACCATCAGTAAAACAAAGTAAAGAACATTCAAATCCTGTTAAGAATTCTTCTAATACAACTTTACTTCCGGCACCATCTAAAGCACCATCAACCATCATGTCTTTTAAAGTAGATATGGCATCTTCTTTATTTTCAACAATGACAACACCTTTTCCAGCAGCTAAACCATCTGCTTTGATTACTAATGGAAAATCAAAGTGATCAACTTCTTTACAAGCTTTTTCAAAGTCTGTGACTTCAACATATTTTGCTGTAGGAATATGATGTCTGACCATAAAATCTTTAGAGTAAGCTTTGCTTCCTTCTAAAGTTGCCGCCTTTTTTTGAGGACCAAAAGCTTTATAACCCGCTTTTTCAATATCATCAGCAAGCCCTTTACATAAAGGAACTTCTGGACCGATGACAGTTAAATCAATTTGATTTTTTTTAATAAAATCAACAATAAATTCATTATCTTCTACTGAACCAGGTACACATGTACCTAAACTTGCAATACCAGGATTTCCTGGTATTGCATAAAGTTCAGTTACTTTTGGACTTTGTTTTAATTTATAAGCAATCGCATGTTCACGACCACCACTACCGATTACAAGAACTTTCATATAAGCCTCCTAGTGTCTAAAGTGTCTATATCCGCTAAATACCATAGGGATATTTTTTTCATTACATAAATCAATTGAATCTTGATCTCTAATTGAACCACCTGGTTGAATAATTGCTTGAACACCTGCATCTGCAGCCACTTGAACACAGTCATTGAATGGGAAGAAAGCATCTGAAGCAAGTACTGAACCATTGAAATCTTTATCTGGATTATTATGAATAGCATTTTCTAAAGCCCATACTCTTGATGTTTGTCCTCCACCAATAGCAAGTGTTACACCATTTTTAACAATACAGATTGCATTTGATTTTACATATTTAACAACTTTCATACCAAATTCCATATCTGTAAGTTGTTCTTTTGTAGGTTGTGCATTTGTCACAACTTTCATTTCATCAATCATTTTTGTATTTAATTCTTGAACTAATACTTTTCCTTCAAGATATTTAATATCATATTTAGCACCACGTGCATCTAAGTTTTTAAGTTTTAAAATACGTAAGTTTTTCTTTTTCTTTAAGATTTCTAAAGCATCATCATCAAAATCTGGTGCAGCTACGATTTCTAAGAAAATCTTATGCATTTGTTCAGCTGTTGCTTTATCGATTTTATAGTTAACAGCAACGATTCCACCAAAGATAGATTGAGGATCAGCTTCATAGGCTTTCATATAAGAATCATAACCTGTATTTCCAATAGCAACACCACAAGGAGTTGAATGTTTGATAGCTGCTGTAACGATTTGATCTTCAAATTCTCTAACAAGTGCAACAGCTCCATACAAATCGTTTACATTGTTAAATGAAATTTCTTTACCATGAAGTTGTTCATAATCTAATAAAGATTTTTGAACATAGCTATCTTCATATTTATTAGCTGCTTGTTGAGAGTTTTCACCATAACGTAAATGTTCTACTTTCTTTAATGAAAGATTTAATGTATCTGGGAATTGATCTCCAACTTGATCTGCAAAGTATCTTGAAATCATTGCATCATAAGCACCTGTCATAGAGAATGCTTTATAAGCAAGATTCATTCTGAAATCAAAATCAGTTGTATCATTTTTAATCGCATCTAAAACATTGTCATAATCTTTTGGATCTGTAACAATTAAAACATCTTTAAAGTTTTTAGCTGCTGAACGAATCATTGATGGTCCACCAATATCAATATTTTCAATCATATCTGGTAAATCTTTACCAGCTTTTAAAGCTTTTTCAAATTCATATAAGTTGACACATACTAAATCAATTGGATGAATGCCGTGTTTTTTAATTGTTTCAACATGACTAGGTAAATCACGACGATATAAAAGTCCTCCATGTACCATTGGATGAAGTGTTTTAACACGTCCATCTAACATTTCAGGAAATCCTGTCACATCATCAATTGCAATACAAGAAACCCCATTTTCTTGTAAAACTTTCATTGTACCTCCTGTTGATACAATTTCAAAACCTAATTCTACTAATCCTTTAGCAAAATCAACAACCCCATCTTTATTTGTAACTGAAATTAAAGCTCTTTTCATTTAAATTACCTTTGCCTTTCCATCAATAATTTTTATCTTATTATCACAATATAACCCTACAACTTCAGGTAATAATTTATGTTCAATCTCTAACACCCTTTTTTGAATATCATCCGCTGTATCTAAATCCGATATATCACAAGCAACTTGTTTAATAATCGGTCCCCCATCGACAATATTTGAAACAAAGTGCACGGTTGCCCCCGAAACCTTTGCACCACGTTGTAATACAGCTTCATGAACATGCATTCCATACATTCCTGGTCCACAAAAAGAAGGAATAAGGGAAGGATGAATGTTCATAATTTTATTTGGATATGCATCAATTAACTCGTCCGTTAAAATTGCTAGATAACCCGCTAAGACAATAAAATCAATATTTCTTTCTTTTAACATCTTTACAATCAAAGCATCATCTTTTTTGACAACCGCTGTTTCAATCCCAGCATCTTTAGCTCTTTGTAAGCCATAAGCCTTTTGACGATTAGAAAGAACAAGAGCGATTTCGCCATTGATCTTTCCTTCGTTTTTGGCATCAATAATAGATTGTAAATCTGTTCCTCCACCAGAAACAAAGACCGCAAATTTTAGCATAGATCCACGCCCTTATCTCCTTCAACGATATTTCCAACAACATAGCATTTGTCTCCTGCATCTTCAATAGCTTTCATTGTTGCATCAACATCTTTTGGATTAACTGCAATTACCATACCAAGACCCATATTGAATGTGTTATACATCATATGTTCTTCAATATTTCCATTTTTTTGAATTAAATCAAATAAAGCTGGTACTGGATAACTATCTTTTTTAATAACTGCTCTTACATTTTCAGGAAGCATTCTTGGAACATTTTCAAAGAAACCTCCACCTGTAATATGAGAGCATCCTTTAATTCTAACACCCGCATTTTTTACATTTTTTAAAGCTTTTACATAAATACGTGTTGGTTCAATTAAAGCTTCTCCTAAAGTTTTTCCTAATTCATCATAGTATGCATCTAATGATTCTTTTGTCATTTCAAACACTTTTCTAACAAGTGAAAAACCATTTGAATGAACACCACTTGAAGCAATACCAATAAGTGTATCTCCTGCTTTAATTGTTGAACCATCAATAATATCTTTTTTATCAACAACACCTACAGCAAAACCAGCTAAATCATAATCATCTTCAGGCATTAAACCTGGATGTTCAGCAGTTTCACCACCAACTAAAGCACATTCAGATTGTAAACATCCTTCAGCAACACCACTTACAATTGAAGCAATCTTTTCAGGATAGTTTTTACCACAAGCAATATAATCTAAGAAGAAAAGTGGTTCTCCTCCAGAACAAGCAATATCATTGACACACATCGCTACAGCGTCAATACCAATTGTATCGTGTTTATCCATCACAAAAGCAAGTTTTACTTTTGTTCCACAACCATCTGTTCCTGATAATAAAACCGGTTCTTCCATATTTTTAATTCCGCTTAAATCAAAAGCACCTGCAAAACCACCAAGTCCTCCTAAGACTTCAGGACGCATTGTTTTTTTAACATGTTCTTTCATTAATTCTACTGATTTATAACCTGCTTCAATATCGACTCCAGCTTTTTTGTAATCCATCTTTATTCTCCTTAATTATTTATTTTGCATTCTTGCTAGAACTGCTTTATAAGTTTCAATTAAATCTCCAATATCTTGTCTAAATACATCTTTATCATATTTTTGGTTTGTATCAACATCCCATAAACGACATGAATCTGGTGAAATTTCATCAGCTAATAAAATTGTACCGTCAGCTGTTTTACCAAATTCAATTTTAAAATCAACAAGTTTTAAATTCATTGATAAGAAGAATTCTTTTAATAATTCATTGATTTTTAATGTTGTTTCTTTGATGTATGCTAATTCTTCTCTTGTTGCAAGTTTTAAAGCAACAGCGTGATCATCATTGATTAATGGATCACCATATTCATCATTTTTATAACTCATTTCAAAGATTGGTTCATCTAAAACAATTCCTTCAGGTGCTCCTAATCTTCTACAGAAAGATCCAGTTGTAATATTTCTAATAATAACTTCTAATGGGAAGATATCTACTTTTTTAACTAAGATATCTCTTTCATTTAATTTTTTAATCATGTGTGTTTTGATTCCAGCTTCTTCTAACATATCAAAGATAATACAAGAGATTGTATTATTTAAAACACCTTTACCTTCAAACTTATCATGCTTAACACCATTTCCTGCTGTTGCATCATCTTTATAATGAATTAAATATTCATCTTCCTTTTCAGTTTTGTAAACTTGTTTTGCTTTTCCTTCATACAATAATTCTGCCATTTTTCTTTTCCCCCTATTTGTATTTTTCTATGACTTCATCGTTAGCTTTCATTGCGTCAGCTTCCATTTGTTTTCTTTCTTTAAGTAGCTCTTCTTTGATTTCACTATGTTTAATAGCCATAATTTGAAGTGCTAAATAAGCTGCATTTTTACTTCCATTAATAGCAACAGTCGCTACTGGAATACCCGAAGGCATTTGAACAATGGATAATAAAGCATCCATTCCATCTAAATTACTTCCTGCAATCGGAACACCAATAACTGGTAAAACTGTTTGACTAGCCACCACACCTGGAAGGGCTGCTGCCATTCCTGCAGCAGTAATAATAACTTCTGTGCCATCCGTTTCTGTTTCTTTAATAAAACTTGAAAGTCCTAAATGTGCTCTATGAGCAGATAAACAACGAACATTCACTTCAACACCATAATTTTTCAAAATCGAAATAGCTGGTTCAACTTTAGGTAAATCAGAAGTTGAACCCATGATAATAGCAACTTTCATCTTTCTCTCCTTTTTAGAATAATCCTATAATTTTTCCATCTTCATCAATATCCATATTGACAGCGGCTGGACGTTTTGGAAGTCCTGGCATACGCATAATATCACCAGAAATAGCAACCAAGAATCCTGCTCCAGCAGATGGAATAATATCATTGATTTTAACAGTAAATCCTGTTGGTCGACCAAGTAAAGAAGCTTGGTCAGATAATGAGTATTGTGTTTTAGCAACACAAATTGGTAATTGACTTAATCCTTGTTCTGTATATTTTTTAATTTTATTTTTTGCTTTCTTTGTAAATTCAACACCATCTCCACCATAGATTTCTTTAACAATTGTTTCAATCTTTTCTTCAATTGATAAATCTAAATCATAAAGTGGATGATAATTAGCTTCTTTTGTTTCTAAAATATTTAATAACTTTTCAGCAAGTTCGATTCCACCATCAGCACCTTTTTCCCAAACTTTACTAATAGCTACTTCAACACCAAGTTTCTTGCAACATTCATTTAATAATTGAAGTTCCGCTTCTGTGTCTGTTGAAAAAGCATTAATAGCAACGATACAAGGTAAATCGAATTTTGCAATGTTTTCAATATGCTTTTCTAAGTTTCCTAAACCAGCTTTTAAAGCTTCCAAATTTTCATTTCCTAAATCTTTTTTAGCAACACCACCATGCATTTTTAAAGCTCGAACAGTTGCAACAATAACAACTGCTTCAGGATTTAAATTTGCTTGACGACATTTAATATCCAAGAATTTTTCAGCTCCTAAATCAGCACCAAATCCAGCTTCAGTAATCGCATAATCCCCTAACTTGATAGCAAGTTGAGTGGCCATAACAGAGTTACATCCATGGGCAATATTTGCAAATGGACCCCCATGAACAAATACTGGTGTGTGATCTAAAGTTTGAACTAAATTTGGTTTAATCGCATCTTTTAATAAAAGTGTTACCGCTCCTGTTGCTTCAATATCATCAACAGTAACTGGTTTTCCATCATAAGTATAAGCGACAATCATTTTTGCAGCTCTTTGTTTTAAATCTTCTAAAGAAGTCGCTAAACAAAGAATTGCCATAACTTCACTAGCAACGGTAATATCAAATCCATCTTCACGAGGAACCCCGTTTACTTTACCACCAAGTCCACAAACAGTATGACGTAATGCACGATCGTTTAAATCGACCACACGTTTCCAAACGATTTGTCTTACATCGATATTAAGTGGATTTCCTTGATGAATGGAATTATCAAGCATCGCTGCAATTAAGTTGTTTGCAGCAGTGATTGCATGAATATCTCCTGTAAAATGAAGGTTGATATCTTCCATTGGAACAACTTGCGCATATCCTCCACCAGCAGCTCCACCTTTGATTCCAAAACATGGACCTAGCGATGGCTCACGCATTGCAACTACAGATTTCTTTCCTAATTTGTTAAGTGCTTGTGATAATCCAATCATTGTTGTGGTTTTTCCTTCACCTGCAGGTGTTGGATTAATTGCTGTTACTAAGATCAATTTTCCATCTTCGTTTTGATCTAGTTTTTTAATAGCTTCAAGAGAAATCTTTGCTTTATATTTTCCATATAATTCTAGATCATCCTCATCTAAACCAACTTTTTGAGCAACTTCAACAATTGGTTTCATCTTTGCACTTTGTGCAATTTCTACATCAGTTAACATTGTCGTTCATCCTTTCTTTTTTTCTTTTTGATTGATTCTATTAACCACTTTCATTATATTACAAGACAATATGTGAAACTAGTTTTTTTACTCTACCAACCAAAAAAAGAGCCCACTCATCCAGACTATTATTAGCCCAGACGGTCGACTCTTTTACACGATTATACTCCCTGTGGTTTATTCCACTTCCGTCAGTCGTATAACTTAACTGCATAATATCAAAAATTATTCCTTTTAGCAACACCAAAATATTTTTTATTTTACCTAAAAATCAATTTTCCAACAATCTATCATTCTTTTTAATCATTTAATAATTTTTCAAAACCTTTTTTATTTAACAAAATATGTGAAACATATTTTCCATTTTTAAAAACTGCCCAATTATTAAAAATACATGGTATGTTTTTTGCTTTTTCCAAAGTATCAACTTTAATAAAATCAACTTGTATATTACAATCTTTCATGTATTCTTTAATTTCGTATATACAATTTAATGTAAAAGGACATTGTGGTGAATAATATATTGTTATATGATTTGAATCAATCATCATTTGTTTAACATTTTTACAAAAAGAGGGTTTTTGATGATTAAAAGATAACGATAATAATTCATAATCTTCAATTTGATCAACAACTTCAAATCCATATTTTAAAAAGAATTTTTTATCTGCCAGATAAGATTTCTTCTTTTTAGAAGATATTACACAAACACCTTGTTTTCCTTTCTTTTTAGCATCATTAATAACATATTCCAATAATTGCTTACCATAACCATGACCTTTAAATTTTCCCGAAACCCATAAACAATAAATATATAGAAAACCATTACCTTCGATAGGAACCCATGCTTTTTCTAGAGGTGCATATTCAACAAATACTTTTCCTTGAACATTAAGTTTTCTAAAAACATGACCTTCTGTTATTCTCTTTTTTAACCATTCCTTTTTATTAAAAACACCTTCAAAATGTTTTTTATCACTTATAGCACAACAAATATGTTCTTGATCAATATTATCTAAAGTGATATTTATGTATTCTTCCACCTATTTCCCCTCCATATTTTTCACACCATTGATTAAAATGTTTAATGAAAAATCAAAACTTTTTTGAATAGAAAGAGGATGTCCAAAAGCTTGGTGATTCACAAGTAGAACATAGCCTTCTAAAAAAACTCTAAGTGTTCTAATAAAATGGTTTATCGTTTCATCACTTAAATTTTGCTTCCTAAGTATTTTAAAAAGTATATCAAAAGTATTATGTGTTACTTGATTTCCCTCTTCTATCATATATTTATTGTACCAAAGCATGGCTTCGAAAATTCCTTTATTTTCTGTTGCATAATCATAAAAAGCATATGCCATACATTTTATGGCTTCATAGCCACTTTCCTCAATAATAGAAAGAAACATTTTTTCTTCTAATTGTTTCCAAGCATAGAGACTAATTTTATTTTTTAAATCTTCTAAATTAGAAATACGATTATATAAAGATGGAGATTTTATTTTTAATTTTTTAGCCACTAAGATAAATTGGCAAACCCTTCTTGATTGATAATTTCTATAGTTACTTCTATAATCCTTGTTTCAGTCATAGTATCCTCCTTAACTAACTATATTAGTATTATAACTAATTGAATTAGTTAAAGCCATTTTTAAACAAAAAGATACTATTTTTATAAATAGCGTATCAATTATATTTGTTTACATTCTAACAATTTTTCTAACCGTGTTAGCCGTTCTAATTGTTAGCTTTTTACTAACATTTGTATTTGTTGTTTTAGGCCACCAGTTTGTTTTTTGATAATCTTTTCGACTAAATGACCAAAAAATAACATCTTTATAATTTTGAATTTTTTCCAATCCTTCTTTAGCTTCACCAATTTCTTCAAAAACTTCTTTAAAAGTGACTGGAGGAATCATAAATATTAAATTATCATAGATTATTTTATCATCACTGCCCCACCAAATTGGTGCATGTTCTAAAATAACTTTTAGCTTACCTTGTTCTAAAACAAAAACAGGTATTTTAAAATCATAGTTTTTCTTTAACATCTCCTCAATTTGTTTTGTAATCTTTTCAATATTTTCTCGACTTGAAAAAATAACATTTCCACTATTTAAATAAGTTTTAACATCTTCAAACTTTAAACTTTCAAACTCTTTTTTAACTCTGCCATCACTACTTTATTTTTACCACTGATATTAATCCCTCTAAGCAAAGCCATATATCTTTTCATATAACCACTCCTTATCTAGCTCTATTTTAACATATAAATAAAGACTACAAACGTAGCCTCTATCATTATAATCCAAAGATAATATTTTAAGATTTTCTTCCAAATCCTCATATAAAACAGCACCCTTTTGAGATAAACACTTAACTTCTTCATTGCCAAAACCATCTATGGTCTTTCCCATCATCTTTGAAACAATTTCTTGAGTAATCGTTAAAGATATGTCTTCATATTTTATTCCTTTTTATTTCATTCTTGATAAGAATCATCTGGATCTCCATATTTTTGAATAGCATCTTTTAATTCTTTTTTATTTAAATTTCTTTTTAAGCAAGATATTTTCTTCATATTGATAATGTGGATAGCAAAACGTGACCTTACAAAAATATTATCTACATAGAGTACAATATGTTGATCATATTTTTCTACCTTTTCATCAAAATCAAGACTGTACATTATATAACTTTTACCTATTTCTAAAACAATTCCCGTTGTCAATACAACAGAAATAAGTGCTATACTTTTCTTTTTCCACCCCATTAACGAGACTTTCAATTTCTTTTGTAATTTATAAGCAAATATAATCAATAAAACCCGCTAAATAAAACATATTATGAAGGCTATTTTGATTGCTGAGGAAGGGATATAAGACCATCTTTCAGCTAAAAGCTTTCACCATTAAAGAAAAGAATCGTTATAAAAATAAATAACAATATAATTATTTATTTCCTTTATTTTTCACAATTTTTATTTTTTTCATAACAACTTATTTATATCTACACATATTTTAACATAGATAGCTTGACATATAATTTTATAACATTTGTAAATTAAAAAAGCTTAAAGAATACTCTTTAGCTCATTTAAATTATTTAATCTTCAATTGTTCAAAACGATAACGTGGTTTGCCAACACTTTTCTTTCCATATTCAATTGCCTCTTGCGGACAATAACAAATACAAGCCATACAGTGTGTACAATTCTTTCCCCAAACAGGTTTTCCATCAATAAGTTGAATATTATTCATTGGACATTTCTTAACACATTGATTGCAACCAGTACATGTATCCTTGACTTTAAAAGCAGCTGCTTTAACAAAGAAATGATAAAAAAGAGGATTAACAAGTCCGCTCATAAAACGATCATAAAGATTATGACATGGTTTCAAAAAAGATTTTCCTTCTCTAATATATTTAATAGTTTCCTTTATATTTATTTCTGCTTTTTCTACGATTCCTTTTGCCTCTTCTAATTGTGGAGCATTAAACATCGCAATATAGTTTTCCGGCATAAGGATTTGTTTTGTTCCCATATAGTCTAAATGTTTATCATTTGCAAGCATTAAGTTATACTTTGTAGCATTTCCTATCTCACTACCACAATTCATAACAAACCAAATACGTTTTGCACCAATGAATTTAGTTTTATAAAGCCAATTGGAAACAATTTTTGGAATACGCCAAGCATAAGTTGGAACAACAAGGATAACATCGTCTCCTGTTTCTATTGACGAATAATTATTCGTTTTTATTTTTTTATTTAAATCTATTATATTATCTTGCAATTCATCTGCAATTCTTTGGGCTATATAGCGACTATTTCCTGTTCCTGAATAACACAAAATCATCTATTACACTCCTTTTTACATAATAATTCCTGATTTGAAATATTTTTCTTGAAATTCAACTTGCTTTTTTATTTCTTCTTTTGTATATGACTTATTTAGAGGGACAACAACCCATTTTTCTTCTATATCATCATCTCTATGAATAATAGCAATTATTTTCCCAACAAACTCTTTTACAGGAACGTCAACGCCTAAAATATAAGCATCTTGTTCTTCTTCATCTTCCGCCATGATTCCTTCAACAAAACCATAATTTATAGGATAATATGTTTCTTTATATTGAGGATGTTGGCTTCCAAGTGGTCGATCAACGATGACTTTAACGATATCTCCAATCATATTATTTTTCCCCCCCTTTATATATGTGCAACTACTCTTAATCGACGATAATCTGCAATCCATTCATTTTCTTTCCAAAGTTTATCCTTTGTCAAAGTTTCTACTTCTTTAATAATTTTGCTTTGGATATCTTTTGACATTTTTTCCAATTCAAAAGCAAAGAATTGTCTCATCCAATTTTCTAATCCTCTTTCATGATCTTTTAAGGGTGTTGGTCAATCATAATCATAAATTTTATCAATGATAAAACCTTTCTTTGTTAATAAATCCGCAAAATGTTTAGTTGTTGGAAAATTAAATTTTGACAAACTTTTATAAAAGCATTTTCAATCGTCGCAATATTACCACTCGTACCAAATTCACAAATCAATAATCCTTTAGGTTTTAGTACTTTATAGATATAATCTAATAAAGTTTCATGATTTTTTATCCAATGAAATACCGCATTTGAAAAACAACATCAAATTGATTTTCAAATGGTAACTCTAGTGCATCACATACCCTAAACTCTATATTGGAATACTGTTCTTGAGCCTTTTTAATCATACTTTAAGATTGGTCCACACCAATGACTGTTTTTGCTAAATTATTAAGTTGAACAATAAGTGTTCCTATTCCACATCCTAAATCTAAAATACATTGATTTTTATTTTGAGGAATATATTCTAAAAGACCTTTCCCATATTCAGCAACAAAATCATGTTTATTATCATACAGCGTTGCATTCCATTCACTCATAAATTTACCTCCAAAACTATTTAGTCTATTACCTGATAACCTGCAGCTTCTAAAACTTCTAATCCTTTTTGATAGTTTTCTTTTTTTAGAAAAATATAATCTGTATTATATGTAGAAACAGCATAAATTGAAATATGATGATCTGCAAGAATTGATACTATCTTTGATAATATTCCAATTAAAGAAAATTCCAAAATACCTTGTATGCAAAATGCCCTCCAGCCATCGTCTCGACGAATAACATTTGATGGTACTTCATTTGTAAGGCATACCAAAGATTTTTCTTCATCTGTTTTTTCAATAAAACAATATTTAGATTCTAAATTGACAAGTGAATAGTCCTCAACTTGACATATCGAAAAATCTTGATGAATCCTTTGTATTTTCATGATCAATCCTCCCACCCCCTCAATTTTATTTATATTTACTATATCTAAAATCACAATAGCCTGCACCTTCAGCAATTGTCTTTGTTCTTACTAATTTCATATGCATAATATCCGCTAATACATAATCCATTTGACATAAATAAGCGGCAAGATGGGGGCATCCTTCATCTTGACAAAGTTTACATATTCCACATTCATGATAATCATATCCTAAATCATATTCATCATTACCTGGTAAAATATCAACGACCCAATCATTTTCATAAATGTGTTCATGACTTTCTTTTGACCATTGTAGTCTCCCTGCCATTTTCTTAGAATCTAAATAACTCTCAGCATCTCCCATAACTTTATGAAATAATTTAGAGGCATAAAGTCCATCACGAAATATTTCATAATTTTCTTTTGGCGGTTTCCCTGTGCTTCGATTCATTGCAATAAAATAACTTCCCATAATATATGAACTTAATAATCTTGAATTTCCAATATCTTTTGCACGTTGAATAATTTTATGATGCTCTTCACCTATTTTTCTTGCAACATCTTTCGGAAAGCCTCTTCTTTTCAATTCAGCTTTTACCACATGATGATAAAAATGGTAGATTATTTTTACATTTAATATTTCTTTCATTTTCTTCATTCCTTTCAATACTTTTATATCAGTTAAATTATAATTCTATTTTAGCACAAAAAAAGAAAAACTAAGAAACCTTCATACCTCTTATATTTTTCTATTTTACTGTTTCAAAACAATAGTGTTTTATTTCTCTACCACACAATAACAAACACCTTCAGGTGCCTTTATAGGATCATCTTTATAATAGGCATTATAATTAGATATGTATTTTTCTGTTACTGTTTGATGATTTTCATGTTGAATAATTGTGAGATGACATTGATTTAATATCTCTTTAAGTTCAGCAAAACTGTATTTTGCTTTCATTGATTCATCAGCTTCTTTTGCCAACATTTCATTGATTTTTGTTTCTTTACTTTCTTGAATACTTGGATAATCAAAAACAAGACGACTACCTTTTAAGAGATATTTAGATAATTGTTTTAACATCTTTTTAAATTCATCTTTTGTAAGATAATAGCTTAGTCCTAACATACTACTGATTGAAAGCTGGTCTTCTTGATAATCACTTTGTAATAAAGTATTAATCCAATTTTCTTGACTTAAATCAATTGATAAGAATTGAATATTTTCAATATCAACATCTTTACATCTTTGTCTTTTATCTTCAATTACTTCTTTTTTATCAATTTCAAAAACATGCATTTGATTTTGATAATAATATGCAAACGAATCATAACCCGATGCAAAATCTAAATATTGTTGACATCCCTTTTCTTTCATCTCTTCAATTGCTTCTTTACAAAAAGCACTTCTTACTAAAACAGAAGGTGATAGTTGATGATCAACAATCCATTTTAAAGCTTCTTCTTTACTTCCTTTAAAAGTGGGATTAAAAAATGAAATTCCCTGTGACATATTTAACCCAATCATTTCATACTCTTTTTCTGTAATTAATTTTGTTGAAAGAAGATCATCAAAAATTTTAATATCCTTATTTTTTTGATGATATGCTCTTGCAAACAAACTTACTAATGCTGTCATATTTTGTTCCATAAAATTACCTCCATATATTTAATACAAGACTTTTACAGCTAAAGTGAAAAGTTAAATTCCACTTTAAAAAAATGAAAAATAAAAGTAGAATTTACTCTTTCAGAAAGCAGATTTTATAAGAATATTAGGT